>NZ_DKJS01000044.1:23486-40216 GCF_002455205.1 Lysinibacillus sp. UBA6686
CCCTTACCTGAGTAATTTCCTTAGCTAGCCGAGCAGTTTTCCCCTTACCTGAGTAATTTCCTTGGCTACCCGAGCGGCTTTCTCTTCATCTGTGTAGTTTGCCGCGGAATTTTTCTTCTTGCCTGTGCAGTTCCCCTTAGACACTTTCCCTTCCCTATTCTTATTTATCTAACTTTTCATTAAAAAATGGAGCTATGACTTTCTTTTCTGTTGAAGATAGCACAATATTAGTTGAAGGCGTTCCATAAGGCATTGCCTCATCGATAAACCGCTCCAATGTTTCCACTGAATATGTAGCAAGCTTCACAATATAACTAATCTCCCCAGCAACCCGATAACACTCCAAAACATCTGGGTGGTTATTGCAGAAATCCGAAAGACTTTTACAATCAATCGATTTAAATAAAATAATGGCTTGAATCGTGCGTTTCATTTTTTTTAAATTAACTTTTGCTTTATACCCCTCAATCATTCCCTGCTCTTCCAACTTTTTAACACGCTCAATAACAGCTGGAGAGGATAGATGAACGGATGCCGCTAATTCCTTCATCGAAATTTTGGCATTTCGCTGTAATTGCAATAAAATATCTGTATCTATTTGATCCATTGGTATCCACCTTTTTTTATTAATTTGATTTAAGAAAATTCCTTATATTATAAACTGGATTCTCATAATTACATTATACAACTTCTGTTATTGTGAAACCTCGTCCTCTAAAATAAACATATAAAGGAGGCATAATCAGCATGAAAAAAGTTTTATTATTATTAGCAAATGGGTTTGAGGCTGTTGAAGCGAGCGTTTTTACCGATGTACTAGGCTGGAATAAATGGGAAGGTGATGGATCCACAGAGGTAGTGACTGTCGGTTTACATCCACAACTGCAATGTACATGGAATTTTAACGTAGTCCCAGAAAAATTGCTTCATGAAGTTTCATTAGAGGAATTTGATGCTCTTGCCATCCCCGGAGGCTTTGAGGAAGCGGGTTTTTATACAGATGCCTTCAGTCAAGAATTTCAAGAAGTTGTCCATTACTTTGATGAACATAAAAAACCAATTGCCACGGTTTGTGTGGCATCTCTTATTTTAGGCCATAGTGGCATCCTACAAAATCGAAGAGCTACCACCTATAATCATTCAACAAGTAAACGTATAGCACAGCTCCAATCCTATGGTGCAGACATTGTCAACGAGCGAATTGTCCAAAATGAACATATTATTACTTCATCCAATCCAGGTACTGCATTCGAGGTTGCTTTCTCCTTACTTGAAAAGCTGACATCAATTGATAACACAAGGAAAGTAAAGGATCTAATGGGTTTTAAATAATAGTAAGTCACCAAGAATCACCGTTGAAAAATTTACGGTGATTCTCTTTTCATCTCTACCTATAGGGATTTGGAAATAATTCATAATAGCCCTCATAATAAGTTTTGCCTTTAATGGAACACAATTTAAAGTAAAATAGTAGCGCTTTTTTTATTCCTAGTACAATTCAAGAAAGTTTACTTGAAGAGAGTATGATGTGGTGGAACGTCTGCTTGCCAAAAATCCATTGGTTGTAATGCCGTATTATTTAAATTTTATTTGTTAAGAGGATATATAATTTATTAAGATTGAGGAAAGGGGATTCATATAAGTGGATTTGTATTGATTTACACATCGGGGCAAAATCACCCTTCTAAACAACGTAGCCACCTAGCACCGATTAAGTCGATACTAAGTGGCTACATATTTTCTATCATTCATGATAGGGAATAATCCACTATCATCGGTTTTACAGTTTCACTGTTTCCAATTTTATTTATTAATTGAAGAAACTAGCTCTACTTCCTTCGCTGATAATTCTGATAAATCCTTTGCATTTTTCAGCACGTCTTGTGGGATAGTAATTGTAGACAGTGTATTAAATGCATCGTATTTGATGGCTGATTTTTGGTCAACTTTTATTTTTACATCTGCCATATTCATTGCTAAAGTCATATCAATTTCAATATTTTTCATATCAAATGTCTTTTTATCAATCGTTAATTGATATTTTATATTGTCAAATGACATATTATTCAATGAAGCTAAAATTTCCTCTGTCCCTACCTGTACTTCCGCTGTATCTTTTGTTGCTGTTTCACCTGCTTGTACTTCTGCTGTATCTTTTGTTGCTGTTGCCGCTCCTGTTTCCAACATTGGTAATAGAGATGAAATTTGGTCTTTAATTAGTTTTGTAAACTTTTCACCATCCGCATTTAATGTCAAAACATAGGCATTATCTGTTTCTTTTAATGTGAAGTCTTTCGCAAATTCTTTTAGCATTTCAAGCTGGTCAGCTGCACTTGCTTGCACGCCCGCTTGTTCAAGTATTGCATCATACATATCAGTTGGGAACTTAAGCCAAGCGCCTTGTGTTGCCTCATACATATACATTCCATCTTTAGCTGTCATGTACATTTTTATTGGCATTTCCATTTTTTCGCCGCTTTCAGGCTCTGTCATAGCAACTGTTCCCTCTACGAAAAATTGCATTGGATCAACCACTACATCCATTGACATTTTGCTAGATGTGTTTGTTTTGATTGTTTCCTTTCCATCATTCACTTGTATTGCCTGTGTCATCGTCATGCTAGCTTTCATGCTCTTCACATCTTGTTGTTTAGCTAGTGCCTTATTAAATACTTCTTCTAATGTTAAGGCGCTTGGCTGTGGTGTTGATGGTGTTGATGGTGTTGATGTTGCTGCCAATGTATTGACAATTAAAGTAGCTAATTGACCACGTGTTACTTTTTCATTGACACCGTATTCTGTAGCAGAAACCCCAGTTGAAATTCCTGCCTCATATAGTGCTGTCACAGCATTAGCATAGGGGCTACCCTCTGGAACATCCACAAACGGACTTTTACCTTTTGCATCTAAGTCTAATGCTCGTGCAATCATCACAGCTATTTGTCCACGAGTCACAGTTTCGGAAGGACGGAATGTATGATCATCATACCCCTTAACCACACCAGTTGCTGTTAATTTCTTAATAGCATTGTAATATTCGTTTGATTTGTTAAGATCTTTAAAGTTTTGTTTTTCTACAGAAGCTGTATCCGCTGTCGCAAGTCCAAAAGCATTGACAAGTATTTTGGCAACTTGACCACGTGTTACAGCTTGTGAAGGTTTAAATGTACCATCACTATAACCATGTAAAACACCTGCTGTATAAAGTGAAGAAATTCCTTCAAAATGTGGGTGGTCTTCGCTTACATCTGAAAAAGGGCTTGCCGCTGATGCAGGTACCGCTGCTACCGCTGTTACTGCTAATGCAACTGCAGTTGTTGTATACAATTTTCTTTTCTTATTTTTCATCTTATGATCTCCTCTACTAATTCCGTTATGTATGTATAACATTATTAATTATAAACAAATTTATGATAGATTGCTATATGTTGGAGCAATTTGAATAATTAATATTTATAGTTGTAGATAATTTGTAAACTTTTAAGCCTTTGGAAATACAAAAAAACCGACCTCCAAGGAGATCGGTTTTTAAAAATGATTACTCAGCAGCTTTTGCGCGTAGAACCATTTGTAGGATACCACCGTGACGGTAGTAATCTACTTCTACTTCTGAATCGAAACGAGCTAAAGCTTGGAAAGTTTTAACTGTGCCGTCTTCAGATTTAGCAGTTACTGTTAAGATTTCACGTGGTTTTACATTGTCAGTAATGTTAACAGAGATTTCTTCTTTACCAGTTAAGCCTAGTGTATCAGCAGATTCACCTGACATGAATTGAAGTGGAAGAACACCCATCATTACTAAGTTAGAACGGTGGATACGCTCGTAAGATTGTGCGATAACAGTTTTCACGCCAAGTAGGAATGTACCTTTCGCAGCCCAGTCACGAGAAGAACCCATACCGTAGTCGTTACCAGCAAGTACGACTAAGCCAGTACCTTGCTCTTGGTATTTCATACATGCGTCATAGATGTATTCTACTTCGCCTGTTGGCCAGTAAGTAGTGAATCCACCCTCTGTACCAGGAGCAACTTGGTTACGGATACGGATGTTTGCAAATGTACCACGCATCATTACTTCGTGGTTACCACGACGAGAACCGTAAGAGTTGAAGTCACGGATTGCAACACCGTTTTCAATTAAATATTTACCTGCAGGTGTATCTTTACCGATTGCACCGGCTGGAGAAATATGGTCAGTTGTGATTGAGTCACCGAACTTCGCCATAATGCGTAAGCCGTCTAAGCCTTTAATAGCTTCTGGCTCTTTTGCAAGACCTTGGAAGAATGGTGGGTTTTGGATGTAAGTTGATTTGTCATCAAATGTGTATAGAGACTCAGTTGATGTTTCAATTGCATTCCATTTTTCATTCGCTGTGAATACAGTTTCGTATTCTTTTTGGAATAATTCACGGTTAACAACAGTACCTAATACTGCGTTAACTTCTTCAGTTGATGGCCAGATATCAGCGAAGAATACATCGTTACCATCTTTGTCTTTACCGAATGAATCTTTTTGTAGATCGATATCCACTGTACCAGCAAGTGCATAAGCAACAACAAGTGGTGGAGAAGCTAAGTAGTTAGCTTTTACAAGTGGGTGTACACGACCTTCAAAGTTACGGTTACCAGAAAGAACTGAAGTTACGAATAAGTCATTTGCTTTAATTGCATCTTCGATTTCAGGTAATAATGGACCTGAGTTACCGATACATGTTGTACAACCGTAACCTACAGTGTTGAAACCGATTTGGTCAAGGTATGTTTGTAAACCTGAATCTTCAAGGTAACCAGTTACAACTTTAGAACCTGGTGCTAAAGAAGTTTTTACCCATTTAGGCACTGTTAGACCTTTTTCTACAGCTTTTTTCGCTACTAAGCCCGCAGCAATTAATACGTATGGGTTAGATGTATTTGTACAAGAAGTGATAGCAGCAATTGCAACAGCACCTGTTGGAATTTCTACATCGCCTTCAGCGAATTTAGCTACAGAAGTTTTTGCGAATTCATCTTCTGTTAAACCGAAACCTTGTGTACCTTGTGGTGCCACTACTGCTTCTTTATAACGAGAACGCATTTGAGATAGTGGAATTAAGTCTTGTGGACGTTTTGGACCAGAAAGGTTTGGTTCGATTTCAGCTAAGTTTACTTCTAATACGTCAGTGTAAACTGGCTCTAATGTTGGATCGAAGAACATATGGTTTGCTTTTAAGTAAGCTTCTACAACCGCAATGTGCTCTTCGTCACGACCAGTTAAACGCATGTAGTTTAATGATTCTTCGTCAATTGCGAAGTAACCACATGTAGCACCATATTCAGGAGCCATGTTAGAGATTGTCGCACGGTCAGCTAGTGGTAATTTAGATACGCCAGGTCCGAAGAACTCAACGAATTTACCAACTACGCCACGTTGACGTAATACTTGTGTTACTTTTAATGCTAAGTCAGTAGCAGTTGTTCCGTTTGGAAGATCGCCAACTAATTTAACACCGATAACTTCTGGAATTGGGAAGTATGAAGGTTGACCAAGCATACCTGCTTCAGCTTCGATACCACCTACACCCCATCCAAGAACACCGATACCGTTGATCATTGTTGTATGAGAGTCAGTACCTACTACTGAATCTGGGAATGTTTCGAATGTGCCATCAGCATTTTCGTTAACGTGTACAACTGGAGCTAAGTACTCTAAGTTTACTTGGTGAACGATACCTGTTGCTGGTGGTACAGCACGGAAGTTATTGTAAGCAGTTTGAGCCCATTTTAAGAAGTTATAACGCTCAGCGTTACGTTCGAATTCAAGGTCCATGTTTGCTTGTAATGCAGTTGCATTACCATATTTGTCAACTTGTACAGAGTGGTCAATTACAAGGTCAACTGGAATAGCAGGGTTGATTTTGCTTGGGTCTCCACCCATTTCTTTCATTGCAGAACGAAGAGATGCAAGGTCAACAACTACTGGTACACCAGTAAAGTCTTGTAATACTACGCGAGAAGGTTTGAATGGTACTTCAGCTTCTGGATCAGCGCCGTTACCCCATTTTGCTAATTCGTTTACGTGCTCTTCTTTGATTACATACGCATCATATTGACGTAAAACAGATTCTAATAATACTTTAATTGAGTAAGGAAGGTTTGAAACTTTTGCAACGCCAGCTTTTTCAATCGCAGCTAAGTCATAGTAATTGTAAGTTTTACCATTTACTTCGAATGATGCGCGGCTGTTGTGTAAATTACCTTGTGCCATTTGCGGATCCCCCTAAATATCTTTTTGAAAAGGCCTGTGTAAAGCAACTTTTCTCCAATACCCATGATAACGTATTTATATTCATAAGTAAATTACATTAATATTATCTTTTTTGATAAGTAATCCTTATGACCTTGGTTTCTAACCTGATGTTTCTAATTTTAGAGATATGCATAAGATGAAGGGTTTGCAGGAAGGACATTTTTTATACCTTTCTAACTAAATGTATCTAAATGTATTTAATTGAGGTACAACTTGAGGTACGAATTGAGGTACACCTTACTTTTTTAAAAAGTGTACCTCAATAATAAATAGACAAAAAATTTTTCATCCAGACAGTTTTTAATAGTAAAAATATAACAAAAAAACTGATTTACAACAACTTATAATTTTTGTAAAACCAATATCATATTTTTTACGTTTTTATATGCGTATTTAACCATTGCTGCATCAATATTTATCATTCTTACTCATAGACTGTGGATAGTGAAGCTATTCAATCTAATGAAGAGCAAATGAATAAAGCTTTAGATGTAATCACACAAAAAAGCCTAGGCTCTAAATTAATTGAGTTCCTGGGCTTTGGCTTTACTCTTATTTGTCTAAAGAATATTTTTCAATTGCCTCTTCTGCTGTAGTAGAAGGATTTTCAAATATTATATATCGACTGTAAACCTCTTTTAAATTTAAAGATTCACTTAAATCGTCAACTAATTCAAAAACATCTAATATCTTAACAAATTCTACTTTGTTGATTCCACCATCAGCATTTTCATATGTCTCTGGCTCAAAATGTTTTTTTACGATGCTACATACCTCTTCTGAGTTTCTTCCTTTAATTAAGAAAATTCTCTCTTCAAATATCTTAGCAGGATTTATTGTAGATGTCGCTGTCGATTCAAATAACAATTTAACTGAGAATAGATTATACAAAAAACCACCTCTTTTTATATAATATATAATCTTAATGAGAAATACAGAATTTATTTTTTAAAAAGGCCATCTGTCAGTAGTTTTTTTGCCTTCTTAGCAGCATTACCAGCTTTTTCAATTTCATTAAGAGTTTTATCTAAATATTCGATAGGAAATCCTATTTCAGATTTTTTTAACTTTAGGATTTATAATATAAGTAAATTATGGAATTTAAATTATATTTACCAAGCAAAGTGGTAAACGAAAAATGAATTACTGGAGGGAATTATCATGTTAATTAGAAGTGCAAAAGATAAAGATTGTAACATATTAAGCGATTTAGCCTATAAATCAAAAGCCTACTGGGGATATACAGAAGATTTTCTAAAACAATGTAAAGATGATTTGACTGTAACTAAAGAGTACATACGAGAAATCCAGTTTATTTAATGGAGAGTGATAACAATATAGTAGCATTTTATAGCTTTACTATTAATGAGCGGAAATTAGATGCATTATTCATAGATCCTAATTATATCGGTAAAGGATTAGGAAGAACGATATGGGATCATTTATTAAATAAAGCAAAGGAGTTAGGAATAAACGAATTTACGCTTGATAGTGAACCTAATGCAGAAGGTTTTTATTTAAAAATGGGAGCAAAGAACATTGGCTCTACTCCATCTTCAATGTTCCCTGACCGCCATCTTCCTTTAATGAAAGTTAAAGTGTTTTAACATGCATTAATAAGTAAGACCAAGAAGGCCATTTGAATTGCACTCCGTCAACTAAGTGGAAATAATAAAAACTGTATTAAGCGGCTTGAACCCTGAATTCTATAGGGCTCAAGCCGTTCAATCGTTTTTTATAGCGACGTACCCAAACCTTTATTTGCGAATGATTTGGTATGCATGTTTTTGGTTAATAATATATAACCTAACATGAACCCCATTTATTTTAAATTCTTCACTGTATTTCCTATTAGCTTGGAGGGGTCCCCCTCTCAACTACAACTAAATCAAAAAACAAAAAGAAATTAAAGAATTTACATGACTGGAGTAAGAACGTGGCTGGGACAAAATAATTCGTTTTAGCCACTTTCAACGTGCAATCTATTTTTTAGTTGTTTCCCCAAAAAATCTGTATTTATGTTTGGTTATGTATCAAATGCTTATCTTCTGATTTTGAGTCACCTAATTTTGCAACATAATCTATAAGGAAATGAAAAACAATTAGGGGTAAAATTGAACCTAAACCAATATATATTCCCGAAAAAAGTATTCCAACGATTGTTGTTTTTAACACTCCTAGTAACCCTTGATAGGTATGTGCAAGTCCAAACAATAGCGAAGAAAAGAATATAATTAACCAAATTGAAAAATTAGGAAATATATAAGATAAAGCAAAAATTAAAAAACCTCTATATATAATCTCTTCTGTGAATCCTGCTGTTAATGAAACATAATTCCAGAGTTTTTTCTCTTTCCTGGTAACAGGGATTATATCAGAGAAACTTACTGTATTTAATTGTTCTTCTTTCGCTTGTATGAATTTGGTTCTAAATTTATCACTTAAATGATAGGCAATGAAATAATATAAAATACTTAATAAATATAGCATGGCAATAACAAATATTGAATAAGTTATTACATTTCCTAATGTTTTTGTATCGATATTTGGATAAGCAAGTCCAATATCTTTAAAATCTAAATCTGTAAAAAACACTAATAATATTATTGAAATAGTAGGAATCCAAAGCCCTATTATAAGTTTTATATAATAATTTAATCTTGTATTCGGGTTTTCTCTCACAGCAAATTTAAATTTTTGATAACCGAAATATCCTATAAATGGTTCGTATATTAAAGTAAAAATAATTATTAACCATAGACCAAAAATCACAAATTTTCGCCACCTTTTTATATTATTTGACTATTTAATTTAAATTTTTGGTGCAAAAAATTTATTTAAAATATGAAAATAAAATTATTTAAATCTAAGTGGTTAAGCAATCGTGCCCTTTCGTGTAGGAACAAACAGTAGTTCATTAAGAAGATGTTTGAAGTAAGGATAACCGATTGGAATCAGTATATTAACCTAAATGATGTCTCATCCAAACATTCGGTTCAATGTAAACACCTTTATTCGCCGCCTTATCTACTTCCAATGGCACTAATCCCTCATTTAAAATATAGCTTCCTGAAGTGGGGAACTTCATACCACACCACTTTTCCCACATTTCAATTGATGCTGGAATTACCATTGATCTTTCTGCCACCTTTATTATCGAGGCACCCGTCTTATAATGTGTTCTAATCCAAGGATCAAAAGGGAAACCATCATCCCTTATCCAACTAATATATTCTTCCATAGGAACAAGTGGGAACTTGTATTTTAAGGATGGCCGAACAGGAGCTACCATATTTTTAATTCTATTTGTAATAGCCAAGCCTTTCATTTCTTTTACCATTAACTCACTGAGACCTTTACCTCTAAATTTAGGATGAATGACAATGGCTAAGGCTGACAGTGAATTAGGAGATATATTATCTTGGTAATCTAATATTCCTTTTTCAAAGACTCCATCCCATCCTGTTGGTAAGTTGTCTTCATTACCGTCCCAATCAAAAGGTATTGAATTACCACAAGCCATAGGTGTTAATTCTTCATTCAATAGAATATATTGAAATTCAGGAAACCATGAATATAAATTACCCCAATATTTTGCTCCTATTGGATCCTCTTTCATAAACTTTGCCCATCCTATATGATGTAGCTTGTCAAATTCGTCTTCTAAATCCGGACATTCTTTTAACGTTACTATGGTGTGTTTCTTATCCATCATTTATTTCCTTTCTTCATATTTACTTAATTCGGTTTAATATTTTCCTTACAAAATATCTCAAAAATTTTCTTATTTTTTAATCTTGTAAGATATAAAATCAACATCAGTTTTGTTAGTTACTTATTGACGTTTTGCAGTCCGTACTTCGGCATCATCGACAATTCTTATTAATTCCTTACTGCCTTCTGTTGTAAAATCAACATCTATTGATAGTCCTCTTATGAAGAAACTTTTCTCTGTTTTAGCGTACAGTTCGAGTTTCATTGAACCAGGAAACTTGATAAAGAGTCTGTTATTTTCTAAAAAAACATGAATGATTAAATCTGGATGCTCTGTTAGTGCATAATTACCAACAAGACTTTTTAAAATGTCTAACGAAATAACTTGAGCACGTTCTAAAGAAGGTTTTTCCTCGGCAAGTTCATAAGGCTCATCGAAAGCAGCTTGTTCAATTGCAAGTAATATATGTTGGTCAAAATCGAAATCTTGTTCTTTATTTCTTAGTACAATAACGACAATATCATGATTGATGAAGCGTCTAAGGCTTGTAACATAACCTGGCCAACCGCCACTATGCCAAATTATTTGACCTTTTTCCTTATCATCCTCCAAGATCCAACCAAAACCATATTTAAATGGTGTTTCAGTTTCTGTCACCGCTGGTTTATAAGCCTCTTGTAGTAATTTATCATTGATTAAATTCCCTGAGCTTAGAGCACGCTCATAAAGATAGAGATCCCTAACAGTTGATTGAATGCCACCATCACCAAGCATTCCATCTAAATAAGTAACCATTTTTGACTCCTCAAAATCATCTGCCAATATATACTTACCTGCGAACACATCATAGACATAACCGTATGCATAATCATCAATCTTAATATTCTCTTTTCTAACGCCAATGGCTTGAGTGCAAGTCATATTAAGTGGTTTAAAAATGTTTTCTTGTAAAAAAGCAGAAAAACCCATGTTAGTTACACGTTCCACGATAATTGCAAGTAAAATATAGCCAGTATTACTATATTCAACACGCTCATTCGGTGCAAATAGACGGTCAGGTTTGTATTTGGTTAAATACATGAGTAAATCATCATTGTCAGCGATTTTCGTTTTGTCCCAATACTTTTCAAATAGATCTAAATAATCAGGGAGTCCACTCGTGTGATGAAGTAAATGTCGAATCGTAATGCCTTCATAAGGAAGATTAGGTATCCATTTTTGGACTGCATCATCAAGATTTAGCTTACCTTCCTGAACGAGTAATAAAATTGCGGTTGCTGTAATTGGCTTGGAAACAGATGCAAGGTTGAAAACAGATCGTGATGTTAATGGACGATATGTTGACAGCTCAGCATCACCGAAAGCTCCTTCGTATAAAATCTCGCCTTTTTTAGCGACAAGAACTGTACCATTTAACAATTCTCTTTCCTTAATATCATTGAATAATCTTTCTAAGTTAACCTTTGTGTTGGTCAAGATTAGTCTCCTCCCAATTTTGGTTTGTACATTTTTTTTCTACAATCTTACTTAGCTTTGTAAGAATTTTTTTAAGTTCTTCCATTTCACTCAATTCCATTTCTGAGTAAAAACGATTAACAATTTCACGGTTTATTTTTTCTTCCTTTTCATAATATCGAAAGCCTTTATCCGCTAATTGTACAAGTATTTCCCTTCTATTCTTAGGATTTATCATCCTCATTAAGTAATTCTCATTTTCTAGCTTCGTCACAATTTGGCCAACAGCACTTGATGTTATTTTCATTAGTTGAGCAATTTCTCCAATAGAAATCGTTTTAAATTTTTTAACAATATCCATTAGAATCATTTGATTATTAGAAAAATCGTCATCAAGTAAGGATTGATATTCCTTAATGATGATTTTATTCATTTCATAATGCATCTCGTTAATTTCGGTAACGAGTTCAAATAATTTATCTCCATCATTATTTTTCATGTATTCACACCCTCTAATATTAAAATCAACTTCATAATAAATTTAAATTAATTATAAACACAACTTTAATATAAAGCAAGATTAATTAATGAAACAAGAAATTAATCTCAATCGACTTACCAACTATAACCATTTATAATCCTTTTTTATCTTCCTCCTAAACTCCCTTCTAAATTTAGGATAAGCATTCACACGTTCTAGCATTCTAGCTTTAGAATAAAGATGGATGAAAAAATTCCCTTCAATCTTTTATCTGCAAATGCAAAAACTCCATTTTTGAAAAGATTGTTCAAAATGGAGTTAATCATTCTAGATTTTTTTAAATGAGCCTTATTAAACCAAAGCATCCGTTAGCCATCCATAGCGCAAAATCAACGCTACGCCACTGAAAATGAAAGATTTTTACGTTCTTTCATGGAAGTTTAAGTACAATCCTTCACAAGATAAGCAGTAATTTACATAAATTTCTGATAAAAAAATCCTCTCAAAGAATAAATAAAGAGCGATAACTTATTATAAAGTCCCCTATAAGATAGACACTTAAAAAAATCTCTCTTGCGGGTACTTTTATTTATGATGAACATAACAACATCAAGGACAAAAAATACTCAAGGATATTTAAAAGCTTTAGTGAAAAAGGGATAACATACACAGATGAAATTAAGGCAATAGCGATTGCGGAATATGAAAAAGGAAAATGCTCACATAAAATCTTTGAAGATGTAGGCTGCGATATCGACCAAGTAGGGATTCATCGAGCAAAATCAGCTTTAACACGATGGGTGCGCCTATGAGGAAAAAGGTGTGACAAGGCTTGAAGCAAATATCATTCGGAACGACCACTTGAACGCAATTACCGTTGGATTATTCGTGCGAAATTAAAAACTGATTTCTAATTATTTTATTCCCCATATTACACCATTCATTTTTTACTTTTTATATTTTATGAAGAAGAAAAATCCAGATAAAAATAATGCAACAGTAATTTTTATTAAAAGACTTAAATTGGTTTGCATATTAAGAATAAGTAACAACATTAGAAAGAAAAAAACGGATGCCCAAAATACTCTATCTTTTATTAATTTGTTTATACTATTCATTAAAAATCACCCCAATATTAGTATCTCATATATGTAATATACATATAAATTTATAAAAAATTTTTAATTTTCAGTTTTTTCTCACACTGTTAGTACATATTTGAGGCTCTCCCAAAAGAGATTTTTAACCAAAAATAAAAAAAGTGAAAGACAGAAATGTTGATTTATAAACGTTTCTGTCTTTTCAATTTCATTTGATATTTATCCTATTTTTCAAACAATCCCATATAATAAATGCCGTAAAATATTCCAAATCTAAATAGTTCCTCTTTTAAAGTCCCTCCCAAAGAAATCTACCGAACCCTTGCAAGATTTTAGCTTTTTTGATCCTTTTAAAGCTTCTAATACAATACATGCCACCAAGAGTTCATCTCTTTACTTATGATAGTTAAATTGTATGTAAAAATTAAGATTTTTTAAATCTAATTATTTAACAAGTCAATCTTTTTCTTCAATAACCTTCCTTCCCTTCACATGTTTTAAATGCTCTTGTCTTTACTTTCTAATGCTTGCATTATACTGAAAATATCATTCATATGGTTGCCTTTTACATCACCATTTTCCTTTATTTCGGTTAGAAAGTTTTCTTCAGCATCCATGCTATATAACAGTCTTTTTTAACATGATATTCCGCACGCTTCTTCCTACACTCCATACAAAATCCCCTGTCCAAATTTTTTTCGGTTTATATTTATTCCTTCTAAACTGAATTGATATAATATTTTAATGAACTATTTAAAGGAACATCTATCCATTGAAAAGAGGTATTTTTATGAAAAAAAGTTTTGTCCATCATTTATGCATCCAAACTAATACATACACCGAATCATTAAAATTCTATACGGACGTACTAGGTTTTAAAGTAGTACAAGAATCACCCGATTTTCATGGACGAAACTTTAATACATGGATACAGTTAGGCGATTTTTATATTGAATTGCAAACCGGAAAACAAAATGAAATACTTAGTGACGTAAACACAAATTCTCAGGGTCTAGTTCATTTTTGCTTATGGGTAGAAGATTTAAAATCAGAGGTATCTCGACTACATGAATTAGGTACCGAATTCTTACTAAAGAACAATGAGTTCATTTACCATGTTGAGAATGGTAGCTTATGCAAAATAAAAGCACCTGAAGGAACAATTGTAGAGCTTCGTAACAATAAAGGTATTTAAATACCTACAGTTCCCTAACGATTATAAATCCTTATTTAAAATCATTTTGTTTCTATAAAAACCCATCTAATTTCTCAAAAACTGCAAAACTAGCACCCCCTTTAAGCACCCTATAGTTTGGACATTTATTCATGTATTGAAGCCCCAAGCATTTAATTTCAGCTTTATTCCCTCCTGCCTGTTCCAAACAGGCAGGAGGACATTTGGGTAAGGTCATCTAGATGCACCACCTAAACTTGTAGAAGGAAGAAAAGTAGTCTGACACTATCCAAATAGAATATTGGATTTCAATATCAACTTAGCTAGACAATAGAATGCTAAGTAAATCCTCTCATGTATTATCATTTCTTTTACAAATACCTCATGTTGAATTTACTTCTAATGGGCCACGATGAGCTACAAACATTTTCATGGAAATTCTTCCTGAATATAACCTTTCTAACATACTTAAGTCTATTGCTTTACCTGATATATCGCTAAACTTTTCTGTTTGATTTCCAAATCCAATTTTTAAGAAAAGGGTATTTAGTATTGATGCTCATAATTTTTATTTCAGAGGTGAAGTTCCATTAAAAACTTAAAGAAGTTGCATAAATTCTAAATTGCAGTTATTATTACGTTATACGTTATATCGCTAAACGTAATAAATGTTTTAAGGGAGGTATTGTAATGAAAAAGGATAGATTCTCCGAGCCCTCATTGTTTATTTTGATTAGCCTGGCAGAAAAAGATTGTCATGGTTATGCGATTATGGAGGACATTGAAAAAAATTATAGTATTAAGTTAGGCGCTGGGACTTTATATGGGGCAATTACTCGTTTAGAGAAAGCAGGATATATTCAAGTCCTTGAATCAGAAGATCGTAAAAAACCTTATAGGCTTACAGATGAAGGACGTGAATATTTAAGCAATCAAATCAAAGAAATCCAAGCAGTAACTGCACTCGGAGCAAAAAGGCTTGGCTTAATATGAAGTGGTTGATTTATTTGTATCCAAAAAATTGGAGAAAACGATATGGCGATGAAATAATTGATTTATTAGAACAAGAGGATTGGTCATTCTTTATTATTATCGATTTACTAAGAGGAATTGTTGATGCATGGAAAATCGAAATAAATGAACGACAAGTTTTTGGCATTCGTATGAGTAATATGTTATTGCTTATCAGTTTGATGAATATATTTATTATTCTACAATACAGATCATCACAGGGGGTTATTTTATTGGAACAAATTACTTTAATTATTGCAATGGCATCATTTTTCTTAGCAGTTTCTATTTTCATTGTAAATCTTTTTAAAGAAGGTTTTCAAAAAGCTTTTTCAATCAGAACTAGATTATCGAAAATGGGTCTCGGATTTATGGGCTTGTATGGACTGAGTTTTATAACATTTTTAGTGTTAGCAAATTAATTCAAATAGGTTTAATAAAATGATCAAGGCAATTGATGTCTTGGTCTACTAGTATCTTAACAAGTACAAGAATCCAACTGTTTGCACTCTTCACCTAATTTGCCTCTCATATGTTTGAGTACCTTAGCTGATTAGATTTACTGTAACGTTGACGAATCTACTGCCCTTATTATGATACAATTTACATAATTACACAACGGGGTGATTTCATGGAAAATGATAAATTAGTTTGTAAATTATGTGGAAGTAATACTTTTACACAAGGTGAATTAGGTGGACCTTATGCAAATGTAAGACCAGTGGACTCAATTTCAATTTTTTCGAGCTCCCCACTTATATTATCTATTTGTACTAATTGTGGAGAAGTAGCTTCAATGAAAGTAAAGAAACTTGATAAATTCAAATAGTCTCTTAATGTTTTTATAGGGTCGCTTCTAGCAGAGCGCCCCTATAACAGTTTCTTTCCACAAAAGACATTTTAATATTTGATAGAAAGTATTTTTGCTATAAATAGAGAAAAGTAGATAATGGAGAAAGTCATAAATATATTCAAATTATCATATCTCTATCAGTTATATTTCTATTATTATTGTTTTTATTCACATATTTTATTGATGCCTAGTCCTTACATCCTCTAACTATCTTTAATCATCGCTTTGATTACCCTTTTATTTTATGAATAGATGCCTAATATCATTTCAAGCCCTAGAATAATACCTCCTGTCAAACTCCCTTTTTTTAAATAATTCCATCAAACACCAACTGTATAAAATTGACATCTCACACCAATAGGTTTTTCTACTACAGCAATACATCTTGATATAAAAGCACACCTTTATTTATAGATTTTTTTAAATATTTCTACTAATTAAACCTAATATTTCTTTTATTTTTTGAAATATGATGAATAAGTCTAGAGAGTGTAACAGTTTACTACATACTATAAAAATGTAATCTGCAGATTATCAATCTTTAGTTTGGAGGAGGTGAAAATTACATGCCATTAACTACTGGTCCAATTGAAAATACAGGAAATCTACCAGCTAATGCCACTAGTGTTCGTGTCAAAGTTCTCAATCTCACTGG
>NZ_DKJS01000079.1:0-20786 GCF_002455205.1 Lysinibacillus sp. UBA6686
CCCGATTGGCTACGAGAATTTTACGTATACATGTCAATTGACTTCCCTCCATTTAGAAAGTTTTTTTGATTAAAAAACATTTTCGTGTCTTAGTATCTTAGAGAATAGAAAACGCTTCCAAGAGACTTCCGTTGTAACCTTTCTTATTTAAATAAATCGTTCATTTCACTATGGAATCATCCAAGCCAGTACATTACTTTGTAAGTAAGTGAGAATACAAATAAATAACAGCAGCAGAATACTATACTTTAAGGCAAAACGCAGTAATTCTGATTCTCGTCCAACAAGGCCAACTGCTGCTGCAGCCACCGCTATTGACTGCGGTGAAATCATTTTGCCAGTTACACCTCCTGATGAATTCGCAGCAAGTGCTAGCACCGGGTCCATCCCGACAGAATCTGCGGTAACCTGTTGTAACTTGGCAAATAATACATTTGACGAAGTATCCGAACCAGTGATAAATACGCCAAGCCATCCTAATACGGGTGAGAAGAATGGGAATAATGCACCCGTTTTCGCTAACACTAAGCCAAGCGTTGTCATCATACCAGCAGTATTCGTAACATAGGCATAACCAACAACACTACAGATTGTGATCAGTGGGAACTTAATCTCATTCAACGTTTCGAAAAATGTTTTACTCCACTCTCTCCAAGAAATTTTCACTATAAATTTGGACACAATAGCCGCTAACAAAATAGCTGTTCCCGCAGCACCCAATAACTCTAACTTATAAACAGCAGCAATTGGATCACCAGTTGTACCATTCAATACTTGATTATGCAAAAAAGGAACTTCAGGCATAAATGTTAGGGTTTGTCCTAAGACATTTACACCTTTGAGTATCATATTTGCGCCTTCATAATGTCCTGTAAGTGCACTTTTAATCGTAGGAATCCCCCAGCAAGAAATAAAGAGCGTTAGAATAATAAACGGGGACCATGCCTTCACAATCGCTGCTCCACTATATGATTCATTGGTAGCCTTTGAAATAGGAACCTCTCGCTCTGAAGCAAAGCGATAAATTGTTTTTGGTTGCCAAAATTTCATAAAAATCGCTAGTGCAAATAATGATACCAAGGCAGATAAAACATCTGGTAATTCAGGTCCTAAAAAATTAGAGCTTAAATATTGTGTAACAGCAAATGAAATTCCAGATACTAAAATTGCTGGCAAAACTTCCAAAGCTTTTTTAAAACCAGTCATAATGAAAATTAAAAAGAATGGAATAAAGACTGCTAGAAATGGCAATTGTCGACCAACCATTTTCGAAATTTCGAACGCTGATATACCTGTTGGACCTTCCATTGCTGTAATAGGAACACCTATTGCTCCGAATGCTACTGGCGCTGTATTCGCAATAAGACATAGTCCAGCGGCATACAAAGGATTAAAGCCAAGTCCAACCAATAATGCTGCTGATATGGCAACAGGTGCTCCAAACCCAGCAGCGCCTTCAAGGAAAGCCCCAAAAGAAAATGCTACGAGTAAAGCTTGAATACGCCTATCCTCAGTAATTGATAATACAGAATGACGAATGATATTAAAATTGCCTGTTTTCACTGTTAAATTGTATAAGAAAACAGACGTTACAATAATCCAGCCAATTGGTACCAGCCCATAAACCGCTCCTTGAGAAGCAGACATAATAGTTGTTGCTACAGGTACTTTAAAAGCAAAAACAGCCAACAGTAATGACACAAATAGCGTTGTTAAACCTGCCATATAGCCCTTCATTTTCTTTACAGCTAAAGCCCAGAAAAAATAAAGAATCGGAATTACTGCTACAGCGGCTGACCACCCAAGACTATCTCCAACAGCTGTGAAATTTTGTGTAAATGTCATATTTCATACCCCCCATATATTTTCTCCCAAATTCATTTTTACGCCACACTAGTACTCGGTATTTTCCACTCCTCTCAAGTCATTCACATCACCAGAAGATTTTTCTGTCGATTCCATTCCCTTCTTGTAGAAATAACTTCTAACAAAAGAAATACACTATCGCTCCCATGTTATTGTAATAAACCTTCAAATTCTTCTACTGCTATTTAAACAACAGAATATTAGGTCATCTGATGACCGCATGATAAGATTATATTAACTATATTCTCAAAATTCAATATTTTTTTGAAATCTTAAAATTCGACATATAAAAATTATTTGTTACTTATAGTTCCATATTATTTACACAAAGTATTCACGTTAAAGAGTAAGTAAATTACTTTTCTTCATGTATAATAAAGATATGATTGAGCATAAATGAGGTGTAGCTCCTTGGAATTAAGAAAAATTAAACCAAAAAAAATCTATGAAGAAGTATCCGAAATCCTTTATGAAAAAATTAGAGCTGGTGTACTGAAACCTGGTGATCGTCTTGACTCTGTTGAACAGCTTGCAGAACAATTACAGGTAAGTAGATCCGCTATACGAGAAGCACTTTCTGCTTTAAAGGCAATGGGACTCATTGAAATCAAACAGGGTTCAGGAACCTTTGTTAAAAGCATCCAGCCGAGCCAACTTGATTTTCCCCTATCGACAGCAATATTAACAAATAAACAAGATGTTGCTCATTTGTTAGAAGTGCGCAAAATCATTGAAGTAGGTGCAGCTGCAAGCGCAGCTATCCATCGAACGGACGAGGACATTCAAGCCATGATTCAAATATTGGATGAAATGAAACGTGTACAAGGAGATGGCGAGCTAGGCGAAAAAGTGGATTTCCAATTTCATGCGGCCATTTCTAAAGCATCACAAAATCCCATGCTTGCAACTATATTAGACCAAGTCTCAGGGTTAATGATTGAAACAATGAAAGAGACACGTCGAATTTGGTTATACTCTAAAAAAACAACAAGTGAGCAGCTATACGATGAGCATATGCAAATCTTCCTTGCCATTAAACAGCAAAATGAAGAGCTGGCAAAGCATGCTATGGCCTCCCATTTAAGCAATGTCGAAAAGGTTTTAATGCAATATTTTGAAACAACTGAATCAATGAAATAACAATAGCTGCCTAGTTTTTATATAGGCAGCTTTTAAATTTTTCGAAAATTTATAATAAACACTTTTACTCATTTGAAAAGTTGTAGTATTATAAAAATAATCTATTTACCCAATATAGTCATCAGATGACCGGTTGAATTATGCAGAATTTCAAGTCAATCGTAATTGTTTGGGAAGTGAATCTACCACTTAAAAGAACTTCCCCAGTTAATGTAGGAGATAATAAAAAGGAGCGATAATCATGAAAGTTACACTATTTGCAACTTGTTTAGTTGATATGTTTCAAGGAGATGTAGGAAAAGCTGTTGTTGAAGTACTTGAAAGACTTGGCTGTGAAATTGATTTTCCAGAAAATCAAATTTGCTGCGGCCAGCCAGCCTATAATAGTGGCTACGTAAAAGAATCTAAAAATGCCATGAAAAAAATGATTACAGCATTTGAACATGCTGAATATGTGGTCTCTCCTTCAGGCTCCTGTGCGTATATGTTTAAGGAATATCCAGAGGTTTTTAAGGAGGACCCGATTTGGGAACAAAAAGCACAAGCATTAGCAGACAAAACCTTTGAATTTACAGAATTTATTGTCAATGTATTAAAGATTGAGGACGTTGGAGCCCATTTAGAAGGGATAGCTACTTATCATACATCCTGCCATATGACACGCCTACTTGGAGTAAAAGAAGCACCACTTAAATTATTACGTCAAGTGAAAGGTTTACAATATGTGGAACTGTCAGGAAAAGATCGCTGTTGTGGATTTGGTGGTACCTTTTCAGTAAAAATGGGCAACATCTCAGGAGAAATGGTTACTGAAAAAGTACAAAATGTAGAACAAACAGGAGCAGATATCCTTATTGGCGCTGATGCTGGTTGTTTAATCAATATTGGCGGTCGAATTGATCGGCAGGGGAAGCCAATTAAAGTGATGCATATTGCAGAAGTATTAAATTGTCGATAGATTAAAGGGGGTAATAGCAATGGCAATGAAAACTAGTGACGATCAATTTAATCATCGAGTAACGAAGGAGTTAGACAATACATTTATGCGTGGAGCTGTGTCAAGTGCACAGGAACGCTTTCAAACACGTCGACTTACACAGGCTGAAGAGCTTGGTCATTGGGAGGAATGGCGCTCTCATGGAGAAGAAATTCGCAAGCATGTGCTAGCAAACTTAGATTTTTACTTATATCAGTTAAGTGAAAATGTTGCACAAAGAGGTGGACATGTTTACTTTGCACAAACTGCAAAAGAAGCAACAGACTATATTCAAGGTATTGCAAAAAAGAAAAATGCTAAGAAAATCGTAAAGTCAAAATCAATGGTTACAGAAGAGATCAATTTAAATACTGTGCTAGAAGAGCTTGGTTGTGAAGTTATTGAAACAGATTTAGGTGAATACATTTTACAGGTGGATGATCATGAGCCACCATCCCACATTGTTGTTCCAGCCTTGCATAAAAATAAGGAGCAGATACGGGATGTTTTTAAAGAAAAGCAAGGCTATGATAAAACTGAAAAACCAGAGGAGCTTGCCCTCTATGTCCGTGAAAAACTTCGGAATGAGTATTTGACTGCTGATATTGGCATCACAGGCTGTAATTTTGCCATTGCAGAAAGTGGCTCTATTACACTTGTTACAAATGAAGGTAATGCAGATTTAGTGACTGCCCTACCGAAAACTCAAATTACCGTTATGGGCATGGAACGAATTGTTCCTACATTTGAAGAGATGGAGGTCCTTGTCAGTTTATTAACAAGAAGCGCTGTTGGTCAAAAGCTAACGAGCTATATTACAACTTTAACGGGGATTAAAGAAGAAGGCGATACAGATGGCCCAGAGGAATTTCATTTAGTCATTGTTGATAATGGGCGCTCCGATATTTTAGGAGGCGAATTCCAACCAATTCTACAATGTATTCGCTGTGCAGCATGTGTCAATGCATGTCCTGTTTATCGTCATGTTGGTGGTCATACGTACGGCTCCATCTATTCAGGGCCTGTGGGTGTTGTACTCTCCCCATTATTAGGTGGCTACGATGACTATAAGGAGCTACCATATGCCTCCACACTGTGTGGGGCATGTACAGATGCTTGTCCTGTGAAAATTCCATTACATCAGCTTATTCATCGCCATCGTCAAGTAATTGTTGAAAACGAAGGAAGAGCACCTGTTTCTGAAAAGCTATTAATGAAAGCTTTTGGTCTAGGTGCCTCCTCCCCTACTCTTTATAAAATGGCGACAAAGATGGTCTCACCTGCAATGTCACCATTTACTAAAGACAATAAAATCTCAAATGGTCCTGGTCCTTTAAAAGCGTGGACAGAAGCAAGAGATTTTCCTGCACCCAATAAAGATAGTTTCAGAAATTGGCTAAAGCAACGTTCTAAAGGAGGAGAGCAGTGATGATAGGTACTATAGAAAATAGAGATGCCTTTTTATCAAAAATCGCTCAGCAGCTTGGACGTGCACCCAAAACTGAGCTTACACAACCTATATGGCAATATCAGCCACAAGAGAGAGTGCTCAAAAATGCAACAAAAGATGAATTAGTAGAGATTTTGGTGGAGCAATGTAAAAATATTCATACAGACATTGTGTTAACAGATACAGCTAATCTTACAAAGGATTTACAAAAAATCGTTGATAATTATGGAGGTCGTTCAGTAGTTACATGGAGAGATGAGCGTTTTGAACGTTTTGGCCTCACATCACACTGGTCACAAATGGGCATTCAACTGTATGAATGGAACCCGGCACAGCATGAGGAAAATATTCGGCAGGCTGAAAAAGCAAATATCGGCATTACCATAAGCGAAATAACATTAGCTGAATCAGGAACTGCTGTACTTTTTAGTAGCAAGAATAAAGGTAGATCTGTTAGCTTCTTACCAGAGAAATCCATTATTTTGATTCCTAAAAGTACAATCGTTCCACGTATGACGCAAGCTGCCCGCTTTATTCGTGAAAAAATAAGAGACGGAGAGCAAATCGCCTCCTGTATCAACTTTATTACAGGACCAAGTAACTCTGCTGATATCGAAATGATTCTGATTGTAGGTGTACATGGGCCTGTTAAAGCAACATACATCGTCATTGAGGACCAGTAATTTTCTCTGGCACTATCGCTACTAATTTTTATTCAAGATACAGATACTTAGGAGTTGGTACTACATTTAGATTAGTTGAAAAGATAAACCAGACATTCTATAAATTGCAGAATGTCTGGTTATTTTTTGTACTACTTAATAAAAGGCGAATTAATTTGTTAAACTCTCTGTTACAATTTCTTTATTATAAAATTCTGGGTGTGCTTCTTTTAAGACAGAAGCCCGGAGCAACACCAATGTAATCGTTACAATAATTGCACTTGTAGAGAGTAAAATAGCCGTTGCTGGTAATGTATCGTACAAAATGCCGTACACCATCATACCAATTGGCATCATCGACATAGCCATCGTTTCCATTAATCCAAATACACGTCCTCGGTATTCTTCTGCTATTAGCTTTTGCATATAAACACCAATAGGCATATTAATACCCATTTCAAAGATTGCAAAAATAAAGTAAATCACAATATAAAAAATCACAATCGTTAAATACGATAATTTCATCAATAATGGTAATACGGCTAAGCTCAAACTACTTGCTAGCAGCAATAAGCTGATTTTAGAAAAACGTAACGGTACTTTAACCTCTGCCCTTGTCGCAAAATAAATGGAGGCAATGAGCATACCAAAAGCACCAGAAGCTTCGATAAAGCCAAAATGTGTAGATTTTACTTTTAGTAATTCAATAATAATATAAGTCCCACCAACAACAATGGCAGAGAAGAATAAATTAATCCATAATGACATCCACATTACGGTTTTAATAACCTTTTGCTGCTTAATATAGCGAAAGCCACTAGTAAGCCCTTCCCAAATCTTTTCCTTTTTCACATCTTCTTCCCTTGTACTATAAAGATTAAAGTTCATCGTTGCTTCCAAGAGAAAAGCAATTGAATAGGCAATCATATTGACTATTAAAAATACTTTCATTGAGAAAAACCCATACATCATTCCCCCGATTACTGGCCCCCCAATTGCAGCAACAGATACCGATAATTGGTTGAATGACATGGCACGCTGTAATCGCTCTGGATTGACCAATGTTGCGATTGCAGATGAGAATGTTACACCTGAAAAAGCGGAGCATATCGCAGTAAAAACTGTTGCTACATAAATAGCATAGACCGACATCCCTACTGTTTCTGTATAGAGCAGTAAGCCCCCTACTGTTAAAATCGTTCCTGCTTGTGCAAGTAGAACTGTACGTTTTTTCGAGTAATTATCAGCAACATGGCCAGCTATTGGTGCAACAAGTGCTCGCGGTAATACTGAACATATCATGTTGGTCGCAAAGCTTGTTGCAGACCCCGTCATGGCTAAGATATACAAACTAATCCCAAAGGATAGCACATTCGTCCCTAGCATCGCTATCAATTTGCTGGCTGTAAATGTCCATAAATGATAGGTTGCTTTTTTATATTTTGCTGCTTCATCCATTCTAAAACCCTCCAAATTTTTAATAAAAATTAAAAGTTTAATTTTATTAAACAAAATATAGCATAACTTCTACTTTTCACGCAATAGAAAGTTTAATATAATTAAACAAAGGTCATGTTATAAATAAAGGAGGCGAGGCAGTGAACTCTTTAGGTACACGAATTCGCAATTTAAGAAAGGAACGAAAATTAACATTAGAGGCTCTTGCTGGCGATCGTCTTACAAAAGGAATGCTAAGTCAAATTGAAAATGATAAGGCTAAGCCCTCGATGGAAAGCCTTGACTATATCGCGGAGCGTTTAGGGGTAAAAGCAAGTGAATTACTTGAAGAAATAGCACCTTCTACAATACGACATCTTTTAGAGCAGGTGGAAATTTTTTATGCAGAAATACAGCTTGGTGATACTAAAAACCTGGAACAAACTATAGAGATGATTAAGCCTTATGTAGAAGAGCTCCCACTTAGCTATGAAGCAGGTCGTTTACTGTATATTTACGCGGTAGCACAATATCAAGCAGGCATAACGACATGGGAATCGCCACTCAATCGTGCACGCTTTATATTTAAAGAAATTAATTTACTGAGTCATTGGTTTGAAACCTATGTCATACAATCAGCTGTTTTCATGGAAGGTCGAAACTATAATATGGCTTATTCCTGTATCTTACAGGCTAAGGAAGAGGCTGAGCAGGAAAATTATCAACTTGATTCACGAGATGCTGGGAAATTGGCTTATTATATTAGCATTTTTCAATTAGCCATCGGAGAACATGAAGCAGGGAAACAACTCGTTAAAGAATCGATTGCCAATGCACATAAAAACCAATTTTATTATTATATTGATGATATGTATCGTATAGCAGCGTTTTGTGCCATGGTTGACAATGATTTCGAACAAGCAGAGCATTTGATAACAAAGCTTGAGCAATATCGTGTTTTTGTGGAACAAGCAGATGTGGATGCTTTTATTTTCACATTACGAGCTCACTATTATAACAATTACACCCATGATTATAAAAAGGCACTAGAGGAGATAGAGCGTTTTCGTCCACTTATGGATATGGGAGCCATCAAATTTGATAAAAACCTATATTATTGCGAAAAAGGTAAATCCTTATATTTACTAGGTCGATATGAAGAAGCTAAGGAGGCTTTTGAACATTTTACAAACATTCCTTCCTTCATCCTACATCCATTTGACATTTTAGGCTTTAATGAATGCTTCTCCTATAAGGCACTCTGTTATGCACATTTCGGTGAGTTAACAACAGCCTATGAAATTGCAAAAATGGCCTATATGGATTCACAGGATTTAATCGATCTTCCGTATAAGCAAAAAATTGAAGAAACCTATTATTCCATTAAGGGACAAATTGACACTGTGAAATAAAAATGATCTATTGTGAATTATATATTGCTCATTTAAATAAATTCGAAACTTTATTACTAAAAAAAGGGTAGAGAAAAAAAGAAATTTTCCTCTACCCCATCTAACCCTTACCTGTTATCCCTTCTCATTTCCTTCTGAATCTTGCGTAGAGCTTTTTTCGAGCCACGATCAATATCATGCTGAAGCTTGCGTTCCTTATAGTCTACAAATAATGTTTCCAAATCATAATCTTCAGGATATAGTTCAGTTGCAGAAAGCTCTAATACCAAACGCTTACTATTTACCTCCATAAACTGTTCCTTATAATACACGACAACATTATAGTAATTATCTACTTCTTTGTAGACAAGCCCAACATCATCATAATCTAATAATTTCACTCGATCCCCTTTGGAAAATTTATGGTTCATCTTTGTGCTCTCTTTTCCTATTTTAGGCCTTCTAATTTTACTGTCATGAACCCGTTCTAGCTGGTAATCCTTATTGTCCAAATAGTCCTTGGCACGCTGTAATACTGTTTTGCGAATATTCATTTTCTGTGAAATCCAAAGCGCATTACTTTCGCCAGAGGCACCAATCATTAATTGATACAATGGCTCCAATGTTTCGCTATTAAAACGCATAGCCGCATTCATAAAATCACTGTGCATTTCAGAAAAACGTTTTATTTCACCGTAATGGGTTGTAGCTACTGTTATACAGCCCATATGATAGAATTCCTCTAAAATAGATATAGCTAATGCCGCTCCTTCGTTTGGTTCCGTCCCACTGCCGATTTCATCAAAAAGTAATAATGTATGATTATTCGATGCCATCATAATGTCCGAAATATTTTTCATATGAGACGAAAATGTACTAAGGGCATTTTCAATGCTTTGATTATCACCAATATCTACGAAGATATTATCAAATACAGCTATTTCGGTTCCTTTTTCGGCTATGATATGGAAGCCTGACATGGTTGCCAATGTTAAAAGGCCAATCGTTTTGAGGACTACCGTTTTTCCACCAGCATTAGGCCCTGTTATAATCAAGCTTCGGTAATCTTGACCGATTTCAAACGTTAATGGCACCGCATTCCCTGGTAATAAAGGGTGCTTCCCATTGATTAATTTGATAGTGCCATAATCATTCAAGCTTGGCTCAATGCCTCCTACTTGCTTGCTATACTTAGCTTTAGCAAAAACCATATCATACTGACTAATCAACTCCATATTAATCGTGATTTCTCGAATATTTTCCATCAGAAGTCCTGATAATGAAGCTAAAATCTGATATTCCTCGATAGCTTCCTCCGCTTTCAGGGTCGCCAACTCTACATTTAATTTTGCAACTGCGCTAGGTTCTATAAAAACTGTAGCACCCTTCGCTGAAATTTCCACCACTGTTCCCTGTACATGATTTTTATAGGACGCCTTAATAGGAATTGTGTAACGATCGTCCTTTTTACTAATAAAAAATTCCTGTATATAGGTTTTATTTGCACTACTGTTTAAAAATTTTGTTAAGCGTTCTTTAATTTTCTCCTCTGTCGCATCAATATGGTTTCGGATACGCTTTAGGTCTCGACTAGCCGCTGAATCTACGCGATTAGCTTTAATCGCAAAATTTATTTCCTCTTCTACACTTTTAAATTCAGCCATCGACAGAGCATAGGATGCAAGAACTGGCGCAAAAAACTCCTTCTCCAACATAAATTTTTTTATTTTGCGGCATCCCCGTAAAAAATCTGAAATGCTTATTAACTCACTTGGGTCTAAAATAACCCCTTTTTCAAGCTTCTTGATGGTGCTGTCAATATTTGTTACGCCTAAAAACGGAATATACCCCTCTGCATCTAAAATGGCCCGTGCCTCTGTCGTTTCGTTCAATCGATTTCGCACAACAGATATGCTAGAACTTGGCTCTAATTTATCCAATAGCTGTTTACCTAACCCACTCACACAGTAGCATTTTACCTTTTCCTTCAATTCATTATATTGTAACTTCTCAAGAGTAGTATAATTCATTGTTAATTCTCCTCACTATGATTTTTTAGAATCATTCATGAAGATACCTATTATTAGATAGCAATGATTTTATTAAAATAAAAAAAGCTGCGGGGATACCACAGCTTTCACATTACAAAGGGTATGTAATAAGCATCCTGAAAAAACCTCATCAACATGAAGTTAGTCAGTGCATTACACGCTTTATAAAGTATTGTAGGTATCTTCATAGGTATTGAAATAAATGCATGACCAAATAAGGGGTTACTTTTCCATAAATCCCCTGTCGTCAATCATTTTATTTCGATGTAATTATTCCTATTTAGAACCTACTACACTCACAAAAAGCACCTCTCAATATTTTTCATTGTTATCTAATTTGTCATTATCTTACTATATGCAATAAAAAAAGTAAAGGTGCTTTCATCTTCTTAGTAAGACTGAGATATGCTCTTGGCTAACTGACATAAATGTAACAAAGAAAAAACCTGTAGAAAATTTCTACAAGTTCTTATAAGCAGATTTATGATGAGCCTTTCTCGTTTCAATGATTTTCGAGCCAGAAAACAGTAGTAAAGCTACCCAAATAATACTAAATGCAATTAACTCTACCTGACTAAACGGCTCTTTATATAACACAATCCCTAAAATTAAGACAATAGTCGGTGAGACATATTGTATAAAACCTAGTAAATAAAGCGGAATATTTTGTGCACCTTTTGCAAATAAAATTAAAGGTATAGCTGTCACCAAGCCACTAACAATCATCAGGATGTCTGTTTTTGCATCAACATGTAAAAATGAAGCTTGCTGCGTTGTGAACAGATAGACGTAATAGCCTAATGCAATTGGTAAAATGAATAATGTTTCTATAGCTAGTCCTCTAGTGGCATCAAGTGAAATTTTCTTTTTCAATACACCGTAAATGGCGAAGGATAATGCAATAAGCAGTGCTACCCATGGAACAGAACCATAGTTAATCGTTAAAATAATGACTGCAAGAAAGGCAATTCCTGTAGCTCCCCATTGTGCACGATTAAGCGTCTCTTTAAAGAAGATAACCCCAAAAATAACTGAAAGCAGCGGATTAATATAATAGCCTAAGCTTGTCTCAATTAAATGGTTATGTGTAACTGCCCAAATATATAAATACCAGTTCATAGAAATGACAAAGGATGCTCCTGCCAACTGCCAGAAATGCTTTTGGTGTGACCATAAATACTTTAAATCTGCTAGAAGATCCTTACGCATGCCAAATAGGACTACTGCTAGTACCGTAAAGACAAAGGACCAGATGACTCGAGATAATAATATTTCCATACTCGGTACATGCTCGAGTAATTTCCAATATAGAGGAAAGGCACCCCAGAAGACATAAGCCAAGAACGCTGCCAAAACCCCTTTTTTTTCATTTGACATTGCCTCTAACTCTCCTACTCTTGTTGAAATCGATTACGACTTTGCGCAATTTTTAAAGAATAGACTAATTATAGGACTTAGCTCTGGAACTGTAAATGCTTAATTTACAGCCTTTCTATATGGAGCTATGCATTATCCTCAGATTCAAGCTCAGAAATATAGTTACGCACCATTCTATAGCTAATATCTGGATTAATTTGCCGTTTAATACGAATATGGATTTCCTTAATACCTACACCCTGCTCCCGCATATCACGAATCATTGATTTGAGAGGGCCTGAAAGTGACTCTCTCGACAACGCAGTGTATTTACTTAATTCAAAAAGTAGCTCAGTATTTTGTCTGCGAAGCTCCTTCAGCTCATCAACTGCACAATTATATTCAGTCAACTTCTTTTGTAATACCACATTTTGCTGCTTTAATTTTTGCACTTCTTCCGTAAGCTGTAATTTTTGTTTTTTTAATCGTTTTCGCTCCTGCTCTAAAATATGATGTTTCTCATCTACATCAATATGCATGGCGTTATACAGCTCTTCTATATGCATTAATCCCTGATACCGATTTTGTGATACGAGTATAAGCGTTTCCGTCGTATTAATGGCAAGGGCCCCATCTTTTAATGTTTCACAAGACAATCCAGTTGCATTTACTTTGCCCATTATTGTTTCTTCACTCCACTACTAGAATCTTCGTGTAATGGTATTGCTATAATAACCATCTATCCACACACTTCCTCCATTGATAATCATTCTCATTAAAATAATCATAATGACTATTTTCTTTTTTGTCAAAGACAAATCTAGGAGAGATCTGAAAAGTAGCTTAAATTCGTATTCATCTCACCACCTATTGAGATGTGAGAATTCTGTATCTCACGCATTTGCTGAAAAAATTAAATATCCTGCGCAAGAAAAAGCTTCTTGCATACTGCAAGAAGCTTTAAGGTTACATTTTTTTCAGTTTTTCATATTCAAGCTGTAGGCGTTCTATACGTTTTCGGCCTTCCTCACGATTTCTCGCTGTCTCCGCTTGAATTTGTTTTGTTTCTTGAATACCAGCCATAATTGTTTGCCATGTTGTTTCAATTGTTTCAATTTTTATGCTTGGGCTACCTGCAGAACGTGCGATATTGACACTATTTTTACTAATATTCTCTGCGTTTCTCACAAGCATTTCATTTGTACGACGGTCCAGCTCACTCATTGAATCTGAAATAAGCTTTTGGCGTTTTAACGTTACAGCATGAATGAGTCCTTGCTTAAAAATCGGTATTGTTGTAACGAACGCAGAGTTAATTTTAGCAATTAAATGGTTATTCCCTTGTTGCATCAATCGAATTTGTGGAGCAGACTGGAATGAAACTTGCTGTGCCATTTCAAGATCATAACGACGTTGCTCAAGTAACTCCACAGCACGGAGCAATGTTTCATATTCCATTGCTGCTAATTGATCACCAGTTTGAGCTTTTTGTTCAAGCGCTGGCAATGACGAACGTACTTCGTCAGTTCTTACTTCAATCGCGGCAACAAACTTACTCAACGTTTGGAAGTAGTCTAAATTTTGATCATAAAGATTTTCGAGATCAACCGTATTTCGTTTCATCTCAACTTCATATTTTTGAATCTCACGATAGATCACATCAACTTCCTTATTCATGCTGTCATATTTGGATAGAAACTTTTCTAATTGTTCCTTTCCTTTTGTAAATAGCCTTGTTAGGAAGCCTCCCTTTTTGTCCTCCGCAAAATCTTGAGGATCAAATTTATCCATAATTCGATTTAAGTTATTTAATAATACACTTGATTCCTCAAGCTTACTCGTTTTCATTGTTGCAAGCATTTTATCTGAAAAAGTAGAAATGCCATTCGCTGTTTCTTTTCCAAGCTCTAGCATTGCAATTTGATCTTTTACATCAATTTTTTGTGCTAAGGCATGAACCTCAGGATCTTGCTTTAATGCCAACTGATTTTGAGCAATTTGAGATAACTCTTGCTCAGAAACAAGTACTGGTTTTTGCTCTTGCTCCACTTTTGCTAATGGATTAGGCTGTAATAATGGATTTTCTGATGCGAATGGATCTTTCGATTTTAATAGGTCATTATTGAATTCAGACATATTGATTTACCCCCTGCGATTTATCTTCTACTATTTACGATTCCAGTACAAAAAAGTTTCATTTATTCAAGCATTGCAAAAAATGAGTTTGTCAATCTATATGAACCCTCCGAATGCTCAAGCTGAAGTCTAAAACTTGTTGGGTTAGAAATATCGACAAAAACCTGCAATTGCTCACGATTATTCAAGATTGAGACTAATTCATCACTCTTAGGTACCTGTTGCTTAAGCTTGTCAAAAAACAGTTCCTTCTCTTCCTTTGATGCGGGACGATCATTTGATTTTTGTTTTAAAATAGCATCAATTTGTGCTTGCGATAACATAGTTTCAACCCCTTTTATAAATTATAGCTTGTTTTACGAGGAAATTCGACAGAATCCATTAAAAACTTGACATTGTTTTCTATGTTTGACATGCACACACTAAAAAGTAGCTATACTCTGTAAGATTATAATTGTACATGAGGTCCTAAAAGTTGCTTAGTTGGAATTAAACTGAATAATTCGATATGAAATAGGGTCATTTTATCAATAACGATAAATTGATCCTTTATGATTTGACAACTTATTCTTCATGAATGATTTTTGTAGTCTCACAATACTATTGTGTTCAGACTTAGAAATAAACATAAAAGTAATGTTTCTCGCTGGACATACGTCACTTCTTTTCATAATTAATATTAGTGTGTAAAGAATGGAAATCCATGATGGGGGAAATACTGTAGTTCTCTTTTGCAAATAACAAGTCAAAATTAAACAAAATCAATACGGAGGTAAAAAAATGAATGTCCTTGATTGTATCATTATAGGTGGAGGTCCTTCTGGGTTAAGTGCTAGCTTAACTTTAGGAAGGGCTAGGAGAAATATTGCATTAATTGATGATGGGACAAATAGGAATAGAGTGACACAAGCGTCACATGGATTTATTACACGAGATGGGATAAAACCACAAACGTTTAAAGAAATAGCGTTAAACGAATTGGAGAATTACCCGTCCGTATCATATCTTAATGCAACAGTTACTGAAATTATGAAAGATATAGGTAATGAGCGATTTACTGTCAAAACATCTACTAGTCAGGAAATTGTTTCAGAAAAAATAATACTTGCCACCGGTGTTCAAGAAATATTTACTTTACCAAGTATAAGAAAGTTTTATGGGAAAAGTCTATTTAGTTGTCCGTATTGTGATGGCTGGGAGCAAAAGGATAAGCCATTAGTGGTTATTGCAGAAAAAGAAGAGCATGTACTGCATTTGACTAAGTTAATTTATAATTGGTCGCAGGATTTGGTTGTCTTAACGAATGGAGTTCACTTATCTAAAGAAGGTAAAATGGAGTTACAAAAACACAATATCAAAATTATATCAGAAAAGATAAGAGACTTCATAGGTAAAGACGGGTACTTACAAAAAATAGAGTTTGAAACAGGAGCAACCATTATAAGGTCGGGTGGATTTGTTGCCCCATCTTATTATCGCCCCAATCAGTTTGCTGAGAAGCTTGGCTGTGAAATTGATGAAGATGGAAAAGTAATAACAGATGGTGTTGGTAGAACAACTCAAAAAAACGTATATATTGCAGGGGAAACCGAAAGATCTAAACCCTCCTCTTTAATGATTTCAGCTGCTAAAGGTAATAAAGCTGCGGTTTCAGTAAATACTGATTTAACGATGGAACGCTTTTAATTACGTCATTGGTGCCTTATTATCCGCTTGACGGGATGCTAATCAATGGTTTAACCCATTTTATATGCTAGAAGCAATATCATACTAAGATGCATTTCTACAACTGTTGGAGTCATCGCTTTAATAGCAGGATACGGAATTCGGGGCAATCAGCAGCAGTATTAATAGAACAAAAAAGGCTTGAAAAATAGATGAGCTGTTAAATTAAAGTAAAGGCTACACAAATCTTTACTAGAAAAAATGTATTTTGAGCTAGTTTAAATAAATCGATTTGCTTTTATAATTATATTTTTTAAATGGATGACTTTTACTAGGTAGGCTATTTGGTTGTGGATGGTAAATATTCCTGATATCGATAAATAGAATCTAATGGGTCATGCATTATAGGGGTTTCTAGGGATGAAAAAGTCGCAAATAGTTTCACACTTCCAATTGATTTAAAAATAACTCTTTCTATAGTCCACAACAAAAAGAAACGGAACGAGGTAATAATCTGTTCCGTTTCGAATTACAGTAAAATGTTTAATATTTTAATTTTGTTGAACGCTTGACTTTTAATAAAACAAGCCATAGCTGCTCTATCGTTTATGTTGTCACTTTTAAGACCGTTTTAATTTTTTGGATCACGCCGCCTGTGCTATAAGTTAAAACACTACGCTTATAGAAGGATAGGCTAAATAAATAAGCGATAATAATCGTTGCTACTAAAATACCTAATGATAAAAGTGGTACCATCCCCCCTATATCAGTAGCCCCAATGCGCATCGGCATAACCATGCCAGATGTAAATGGAATATAGGAGAATATCTTAATAATAAGCGTATCTGGATTGCCGATACCAGATAGCATTACATAGAAGCCGATTAATGTAATCATCATTGCAGGCATTAATACCTGGCCCGCTTCCTCAACTTTGGAAACTAATGAACCGAATAGAGCCCCTACAATTAAATAGAGGACGATTGTCAAGAGTAGGAAAAGTATTGCATAAATAACGTATCCCAGCGACAATTCCTTTACAATGCTTGTAGCAGCATCCCAAATAACTCCATTCTTCACAAATTTAGCATACACAAGGAATACCACTGCAATAATTCCCATTTGTGTTAAAGCTAATAACAACACACCAGCAATTTTTGCCTTAAAATGGGTAGCTGGTTTGACACTCACTAAAAGCATTTCCATTGCACGTGAGCCTTTTTCGGAGGCAATCTCTGTTGTAATCATAGATAAGAATGTGGAAATAAAGAAGTAGATTAATATACCAACTGCATAGGACACCCATAGTCCTGATTGCTTTTCCTCTTCACTTTTACCACCAGAAGATTCTTCATTTAAATTTTTATTGGAGATAATTGTTTTAGCACTCATAATTTGCGCTGCCTGCTCAGATGTTAATGATAATTTTTGAACAGCATAATGCTGACCCGCATATTGCAGTAATGAAGAGATAGTAGTTTGATCATTTAGTTTTAACGGTGTGTACGTTGCTATTTCAGCATGCAATTGACCATTCTGATCTGTTATTTTAACGATTGCATCAAGCTTCTCGTCCTTGACCTTTTTCTCTAGCTTTGATAGATTTTTTTCATTCTGTAAAAATTTCATATCATCATTGGAAACGAACAGCCCACTTAAGTCGGCAGTTGTTTCATTTACAATGGCTATTTGCTTTGCCTGATCATTACCTGTAAATAACTCCTTTATATCCGACCAAAAAATGGCAACGGACATCGCGAGTATATAAAGACATGTCATTAATACAAAAGACTTTGATTTTAATTTTGATCTATATAGCTGTTTCATTAATAAATTAAACTTCGACAATGTTGCCACCAACCTTATCCTTAAAGATCTCATCTAATGATAAGTAATCTAAACTAAATTTCTCAATATATTCGCCATTGGAAAGCTGTTGGAAAATGCTCTGTGCAAAGCTCTCGTCCTTCAAAGTTAGCACTGTTTGCTCTTTCTCAACGCGCACATCTTTCACACCCTCAAGTGTCAACAATTGAGTGGTTGACCAATCTGTACGTACAGCCAATTTGGTTTTCCCGTATTGTTTCTTCAAATCCAGCAAACTACCTGAAAAAAGAGAGACACCACGTTTCAATAAACAAAGGTGATCACACAACTCCTCAACATTATCCATTTGGTGACTAGAGAACAAAATCGTTGTGCCCTGTTCTTTTAAAAGTAATATGGCATCCTTCAGTAAATCTTTATTGACAGGGTCAAGCCCACTGAATGGTTCATCTAATATTAAGAACTGTGGCTTATGAATAAAGCTCGCAATTAGCTGTACTTTTTGCTGATTCCCCTTCGATAGTGTTTCTGCTTTATCTTTCCGCTTTTCCTCAAGCTCAAATCTACTTATCCAAAAATCAATATCCCTCTTTAACTCCGCCTTTTTCATTCCACGAAGCTCACCAAAAAAGTATAATTGATCCTCAACCTTCATCGTTGGGAATATACCCCGTTCCTCAGGTAAATAACCGAGAACATCACGGTTAATAGCATTCACTGGTTTACCATCCCATGTAATCGTCCCCTCCGTTGTTTCCTGCAAATCCAAAATCATACGGAAGGTCGTTGTTTTACCAGCACCATTTTGCCCAATTAACCCAAAAATCTCCCCTTTTTCTATGTGGAAATTAAGATTATCTACTGCTGTAAAATCCTTATACTTCTTTGTGACATGCTGTAATTGTAATGTCATTCTTTTTCCTCCCTATTAGTCTATGTAATACTTGTAAGCAATCTGTCTTTCTCTAATCCTCATAAATATGAGTAAGCCATTTTAATTTCTTTTTACGGATCGTTAATAAGGAAATTAAGAAGACATTAAATCAATTTCGCCTTGGCGTAATTGCGTCCGGATTTTGAATTGTGTCCGCACAATTCATTCCTTTAAAAATCCGTGACATCAGCCGGAGGCTTTATCTTCATTCAATAGGTATTTGATTACCCACTGAAAAGGAACCAAAACCGCATTATCTCACCACCTGTAGAGGTGAGAGCCTACTGCTGAATGAAGATAAACAAATCCATGGGGATGCTTGGTTAACTTGATGTGTAAGCATAATTGGTGCAATGTTCAATAACACTGCAAATGCATTAATCAGACAAGCCAAGATAAACAATGTATTAATACGGGACAAATATTTTATTTTTTCTGATTTCCCGGAAAATATTTTGAAATGCCCCTCCTCTTTCCTTTTTCTGAAGTAAGTACGCCCATACCCCAAATGAATTTACATGTTCAATATTCATCGTATCTAAAAAATCATAGTAATCTTTTTTTCGTTTTAGCACCATTTCATTGCGATAAATGTATTCGCCAGATTTGCCATATTCAAAGAGAAAAATGAATGGCCAAAACTTTTTTAAGTGCCAGCCTTGTTCTGCCATGTAATTAACCCATTGTTCTTCTCGTTCATAATCAATAAAAAAACGAAAATTAAATATTTTCACAGAGTTATCCTCCTCTCTAATCTGTAAACACATCCAGTTCCTTCTTCAAATTTTTACGCACTCGCATAAGCTTAAGGATTGGTCCCACTAATAACATAACGATAAGAATATTAGTACTATTCAATAGCAACTTCAACATATCTGTATGCTGCCCTCCGGAAATACTAATAAGTCCTATTATTCCAACAAACAAATTCAGTAGGAGAATTAATGATAGCAACGTAATTTTTTTGGACAAATTACTGATTTTAGTTTTTTTATCAGAGTAAAGTTCAAAGGGTCCTTCATGAGCAGGCTTTCTAAAGAAAACAAAGTTTCCAGAACGGTCTACTTGTTCTATCCCAGAGGATTTAAGAAAATCTAGGTACTCATCCTCATAGGTAGAACCAAATCGCTCCAATTCATCATGGCGATAAATATAGCTACCTGGTTCATCTTGCTCAAATGTAAAACGAATCCAAGTAAATTTTTTTAAATGCCAGCCTTGACTAGCCATCTCATTAACTCTTTTCTCAATATCATACGGATTCATCACTAACCAATATTTATGCAAAGTTCCCATCCTCTTTCGTTATACGGATACCATTATCAAAAAGTTCCCTTAATCTTAAAATTTCATAGTGCACAACTTCTTTTCCACTCTCAGTGATTACATATTCCTTTTTTCGCCCATCATCTTCTAGCGCTTCTATCCAGCCCCGTTCCAGCAAGGTTTTTATCGCACCATAAATTGTTCCAGCCCCAAGCCGAACACGACCATTACTCATTTCCTCTACCAATTGCATAATCCCATAACCATGCCTCGCATCAAATAAAGCTAATAAAATATAATACACGCCTTCCGTTAACGGCGGATGCTCTTGTGTCATACAAATCCCCCTCTATATCGCACAACAATATATCGACATACGATATAATAAAGAATATATCAGCAGACGATATAGTTGTCAATGTTATTCATGTAGATTTCGATTCTATCTGAGCAGTTCTCTTTGCCACCCGAGCGCTTTCTCGTCCTGCCTGAGCAGTTCGTTTCGCCACCTGAGCACTTTCTCGTCCTACCTGAGTAGTTCGCTTCGTCACCCGAGCGCTTTCTCGTCCTACCTGAGCAGTTCGCTTCGCCACCCGAGCGCTTTCTCGTCCTACCTGAGCAGTTCTCTT
>NZ_DKJS01000079.1:20888-34401 GCF_002455205.1 Lysinibacillus sp. UBA6686
CTGAGCAGTTCTCTTCGCCACCCGAGCGCTTTCTTGTCCTGTCTGAGCAGTTCTCTTCGCCACCCGAGCACTTTTTAATTCTAATTTTATTGCATACGAAAGCACTATATGCTAACATGTAAGTAATCACTTGCATGAAAGGAAGTAATTTTTTGTCAACGAAAGGGACCGCTGATCGAATTATTGAAGCTGCATTACATCTTGTCAGTGAAAAAGGTTATACCGCAGCAACAACGAAGGCTATAGCTGAATTAGCTGGGGTTAATGAAGTAACCATTTTTCGCCATTTTGGTAGCAAGCAGGGCATTTTAAAAGCCATTATTGAAAAGTTTTCTTACTATCCTCTAATGCAGCAAGAGCTCACTACAAATGTGACATGGGATTTGGAAAATGATTTATTGAATTTCTCCCTAAAGCACTTTAATTTTTTAATGTCCATCAAAGACTTTGTCATGATTGGCTTTAAAGAGGGTCTACAATTTCCAGAAATTAACGAAGAAATTGCAAGTATCCCGCTTCTTATTAAAAATGAACTTGTTCATTATTTGAAGGAGATGCATCAAAGAGGGAAAATAAAAGAAATCAACTTTGAGGCAGCTGCATTATCTCTAATCGCTATGAATTTTGGACATTTTATGTCACGTGCACGCTTGGGGACTATTGTTTCAGAGATGCCAACGGAGGAATTACTTCAGACAAGTATTGCGATTTTTTCTAGGGGACTCGTTTCCTAGAAAAAATTTTTCCTACTAATGCAAGTAAGTACTTACTTATAAAGGAGGCCTATAGATGAAAGGTTTACAAGCTTTATTTCGTATAAAAGAAACATATATTGGTATAGTTGCTACCATCGCTTTTCAACTTATCTTTTTTTCAGTTTGGATGACTGCCTATGACGGTGTAAATGAGAGAACTGAAAATTTAAAAATTGGCGTTATTAGTGAGGATCGTGAGATGGGTCAAGAGGTAGCAAATGGACTGAAAACATCACTACCATTTGTCATCGAAGAATTCACTTCAATAAAGCGGGGTGAAGAAGAGTTGAATAAACGTCATATTCAAATGTTGTTGCATATACCAAAAAATTTTACTGCACAAATCCAAGCGGGAAATGAAGGAAAAATTACTTATTCGATTAATCAAGCTAGTGCAAGTATGGTTAAAAGTATGATGGAGAGTACCGCCAAACAACTAACAGAGGAAATCAATCACAATATTTTTCCACTAAAGCAAGAAAAGTCGATTGAAATGTTTTCCCAAAAGTTCGCCCAGCTTCCGTTAGAACAAAATATGGCATTACAAATTACAGATTCGGTTGAAGCTACAATTTTGCAGATAAAAGATCGTTCAATTGATTCCACAATCATTAAAACAAATAATGCAGAAGGATTTGCGGCAAACTTTGTACCACTAATGGTCATCATCTCATCATTTGTTGGTGCGATGGTAATGATTATGCAGCATCAACAGGCAGCACAACTAGTGCAAGCTTTCGTTTCAAAATGGCAATTGTTCCTAGCAAGGCAAATTATAAATATTGGAGTAGCTTTTGTCTTACCTCTATTAACGATTGCGTTAATGCACCTCTTTAATATTTCAAGTGAGGTAAGCTTCCTAACTATCTATCTCTTTCAAGCATTTATGTTCTGGGCATTCCTATGTCTCGCACAAGTTTTTGTCATGATTTTCGGCAATTTAGGTATGGTTTTTAATATTTGTGCCCTTTCCCTACAGCTTGTAACATCAGGTGTACTTGTACCAAAAACCATGCTTTCTGATTTTTATAACAAGCTAGCTTCCATTCTTCCAGCCACTTATGGAGCAGATGGCTATTACACGATTATTTTTGGCGGAAGTGCTGAAAACCTTCAGCAGAACAGTAGTGCATTAGGAATCATTATTGCTGTCACATTGATTATTTCCTTTATAGCCGTTGCTCTACAAAAAACAAAAAATAAAGAAATAACACCTACTACTATTCAATAAAAAAATGGTAACTCTGCTTTAAAGCCTTCTTGGATTTTTACCATTAGGTCAATTCTAATTAATTGTCAATAATCTCTTCCAGTGCTGCTTCTTAAATTTCATAGAGGGCCTCTGGTGCTATATCTTTAATTTTGCTCTCAATCAATATTGGAATGAAGCATCTTTAAAAATAGAGGGTTTAACATTCACAGCTCACAAACTTCAACAACTCCCTTCTATAATAAATGTCCGTATTATAGAAGGGCAATATCTCGCCTCTCATCTAACGAGAACAACAGTTAATGGCCAAATCGCAAAATTGCTGCTAATTGTTTATTTAATGTGCTTACACTATCTGCAAAATCTTGACGATACCATTGAATAATTAGACCAATAATTGCATTCGCCTGGTATGCACTATAATAATCAATAGCTATTTCATCATGTAACTTATGCTGAGCTGTAATATCTCTCTTGAGAAGTGAATAAATTCCATCAAATAGCATGTAATAATAGGTTAGCGGAACATTTTTTGAAAAAACGATGCGGTAAAACATTTTAAAGCGCTCAATATGATGAAAAATTCGTATGGTATTTGGATCTAATTGATTCTTGTCTAATGTCGTTACTGCACGGTATGGCTCCTCATAGGAATTATATAAATCCTCCATTATTTCCTGAAAGTACTCCTCAAATAACCCTTCCTTCTGCTCATAGTGCAAATAGAAGGTTCCTCTATTTATGTTTGCAACTCGGCAAATTTCAGCAATTGAAATGTTTTCGAGTGGCTTTTCACTTAGTAAAGTCATTAATGCATTGTGCAATGCTTGCTTTGTTTTGATCACTCTTAAATCATTTACTTTCAAATTTTCTCCCCCATATTCAACAGATTTGTTATATGTGTTCATTACTAAACAGTTCTTCATATTTTGCTTATTGAAATCGCTTACAAATATATTATATTATTTTAATGAACACATGTTCAATATCTAGCTTCATATATTGGAGAAATGTTCATGTAGATAGGGACATTTTCTAAAAAAATATACAGGAGGTCCTTAAGATGAGATTGGAAGGTAAAGTAGCTATCGTAACAGGTGCCGCATCAGGAATGGGTAAAGCAATTGCAGAAGGTTATGCAAAAGAAGGAGCACAGGTCGTAGTTTCTGACTTAAATTTAGAAGGTGCAAAAGCTGTAGTTGAAGGTATAGAGGCAGCTGGTGGCTCAGCGATTGCTGTTCAAACAAATGTCGCTTCAACAGAAGATTTACAACGCTTGTTTGATGAAACAAAAAAAGCTTATGGACAATTAGATATTTTAGTAAATAATGCTGGTATTATGGATGGAATGGAGCCAGTTGGTGAAATTTCTGATGAGCGTTGGGACAAAGTATTCGCGGTAAATACAACAGCTGTGATGCGTTCAATGCGTATGGCAACAGAGATTTTCCTTGCTCAAGGACATGGTGTATTTGTGAATAATATTTCTGCTGGTGGTCTCTACGGCGCTCGTGCTGGGGCTGCTTACACTGCTTCTAAGCATGCTGTTGTTGGGCTGACAAAAAACACAGCCTTTATGTATGCAGATAAAAATATTCGCTGTAATGGTATTGCACCAGGTGCAATTATAACAAACATTGCTTCTACCATGACAAACGTGAGCCAAGCAGGTGCAGCACGCCAAGGGCTTGGTTTGGCCATTAATCCCCGTGCTGGACAACCTGAGGAGATTGCACAGCTTGCTATTTTCCTTGGTTCAGATGAAGCAAGCTTTGTTAACGGACAAGTTATTGCTGTTGACGGTGGCTGGACTGCTTATTAAAAAATATAAGACACAACTCGATCTGAATTAGGTTGAGTTGTGTCTTTTTTGTATGAGGAAGAGAAGATTGTGTTCATCCATCTATCGTAAAGCTACGAATTTTTACAGTCAAATGCTCTTGTAGTATAACTGACTGCATTATATGTGACATTAAACTTAAAGTAAAAACAATATTTAATACTACTGACCTGTAACATTACTTATTACAAAATCGACTAAATGAAAAAGGAGTATGGTCATGAAAAAATTATATGTTGTTTTATTCTTTATTATAATAATTTATGGATGTGATGTTCCTAATCAATCACAGGATATCAATATGGACCCCGATATATTTCCTTACCCTCAGTTGCTAGAAGATATAAATGACAAGCAAGGTGAAATAGAGAATAAAGAGCGATTTGAAAAGTTTTATAATAATGTTCAGCAAAATAAAACAGATCGTATAAGATTAGTTAGATATACACATGAAGGTAATCTGGTGTTTTATTACCTTGAATATCAAAACGAAATAATCGATTTAACAATTGATACTCGAAGTAATATTTATGAGCAAAAAAGTCTTATTCAAACAAATTGTAACTCACTTAAAAAAGTACAAACGACCATTAGTGAAAAATACTCGCTTGAAGGCTGCGATCAACCTATCGCCAACAACCTTTTAATTATTGAGAAATAGTAGCTAGTCTTTTATTAGAAACTATTCTCTAAAAGGATCTCAATTTTTAATGAAGCTATAGACCATAATACTATGACTAGATTTAATGAAATAAGAAAAAGACACACGCTAGGATCAAAAATCCTGTATGTGTCTTACTCCATATTAGTTAATACATACTTTTACCTTTTCTTGAAGGGAATATAGAGCCTATGAAGGCACCTAGTAGAGCAGGCAATATCCATCCTAACCCAATATCATAAAAAGGTAGAAAATCTGAATATAGCTGTTCAACTGCTTCAAATAGACCAAATTTTACTGCTGGTATACTTGTAGCTAATGCTCGATAGCCGTCGATTAGACTTATGAAAAAAGTGAAAAATATGGCTGTTAAGTAAACAGCCTGCTTATTTTTAAATAATGAAGAGCCTAGTGCTAGTAAAATTAGCACAATTGCAAGTGGATATAAGAACATAAGCACTGGGATTGCATATTGAATAATATTCGTTAAGCCAAAGTTAGCGATGGTAAATGATACTAGACACAGTATGAACACAAACCATTTATAACTAATGTTCGGGAATACTTCGTGGAAAAACTCACTACAGGATGTAATTAAGCCAATACTCGTCTTTAAGCAAGCAAGGACAATAATGATTGCCAATAAAATAGCCCCAAATGAGCCGAAATAGTGATCGGCAATTGCTGCAAAAATTAAACCACCATTCTCGTATGGACCAACCGCTTCCATACTAGATGCCCCCATATACGTGATCAGTCCGTATATGAGCATCATTAATGCCATTGCAAAGATTCCTGATGTCCATGTGGCCTTCGCAATCTCCTTTCGATCCGTGATTCCTGCACTTTTAATGGCATTAATAACAACAATCCCAAAGGCTAATGATGCTAAGGCATCCATTGTGTTGTAGCCTTCTTTAAAGCCTGTCATAAATGCAGTATCTATATAGTCATCCATTGGCTGCTGAAAATGCCCCATCGGCCTTACAATACTAGTAATAATTAAAATAAATAACACTATTAAAAAAGCTGGTGTTAAATATTTACCGATATAATCCATAATTTTCGCTGGATTTAATGAGAAGTAATACACGATGGCAAAAAATACAAAGCTAAATAATACAAGTAGCAGTGTTGTATGCTGTGCTTGAATATATGGTTCAAAGCCAACGACAAACGGTACTGTGGCTGTTCGTGGTATTGCAAAAAATGGACCAATTGTTAAATACAGTGCTAATGAAAAAATCACCCCAAATAAAGGATGAACACGACTCGCTAAATCACGTAATCCGTTACTACCTGATAAACCAATTGCTAGTATACCTAAAAAAGGTAAACCGATTGCTGTTACTAAAAAGCCTATTAATCCAAACCAAAAGTTAGTGCCCGCTAATTGCCCAAGCTGGATTGGAAAAATAAGATTCCCCGCTCCAAAATACAGTCCGAAAAGCATTGTACCGATGACTGCATAGGTTGAGAAAGGTATTTTCTGTTGCATTTTTGATGTACTCCTTCGATGTAATTGACGATAGCAAATTATTTTAACCAAATGATTTTTCACTACAATTCAATCATAGTATCAGGCATTTATTATAAAAACAATAGTTTTTTCGTTTATCCTTATTCATCCCGCATAAAGGACTTACATCAAGGAAAAAAACTCCGTGAAAAATTCATTCGGAATGTCCTTGTTTCTTAGTCCAAAAGAAAAGAGCTGTCATTAGACAGCTCTTAGTTTGCTACAGACCACTCTACATGATCTAAAAATTTATAAACATCCTCATACACTTTATCACGCTCTTTATCTAACGTAATAATATGACCAGAATTTTCATACCAGATAATCTCTTTATCATCTGTTTTTACTGTATTTAGAATAAAAGGTGCACTCTCTTGATACAAATCATCATCTAAAGAACCTTGCATGACTAATGTTGGTGCCTGAATTGTCGATAGTTCTTCTCGCGTTTCAGTAGTTAAACGTGTCACACCATCTAATGAATCTTTAGGTGTAATACGCAGTTCATGTAATTCTGAAATAATTTGATCCTTTGATTTATTTTCAAAGTGTTTATATAAACGAGCATAATGGTATAAACGAGTAAATAAGCCTTTTGAGTTATCGCGTGTAATTGGTGCACACATGGCAACACATGCTTTTACAGGAAACTTCTCGGCTACTTTTAACGAGAAGACGCCGCCAAGTGAAATTCCTACTACTGCAATTTCTTCATAGCCTTTATTTTGTAGGAAGTTATAACCTTCCACAACATCGTTCCACCAGTCCTCTGGTTTTGTTTCTAATAATGCTTCTGGCTCTACACCATGCCCACTATATATTGGTGCATGAACGGTATAACCACGTTTGGATAAAAATTCTCCTAGCTTTTTTACATCTTTTGTGCTACCTGTAAATCCATGCAGTAATAGTACGGCTTTTTTGCCTCCCTCAATTGTTAGAGGTTGTGGCTTTATAAACTTCATTTTATAATATCCCCTTCACGGAAATTTGTAATTGTGTATTTTATGTGTCTATCTTAACACCCTTTATTCATAATGTACAATTTATAGTTTTTATCATATCAATGCATTTTACGCATTAACGATGTGAGGTTAAAACGTATTAAATAGCCTTTTCTTCATACTTTGAAAGTGCAAAATTTGGATTCGTTTATTTTCAGTACGAATTCTTTTTAAAAATTTTTATGTTACCTATACTTCCTACCCTTTTCTCGTTATAATGCAGTTAGCTCAAAAAATACGGGAATAGAGGTGTTGAGGAAATGGAGTGGCAACAATTAGAATATTTTGTAACAGTTGCAAAGCTTGAGCATATGACACGTGCTGCGGAAGCATTAGCGATTTCCCAACCAGCATTAAGCCGTTCAATTTCAAAGCTTGAAGAAGAATTGGGTGTTCCTTTATTTGACCGTCAAGGACGTTCCATTATGCTCAACCGATATGGGGAATTGTTTTTATATCGTGTTCAACGAATGCGAAAGGAATATGAAAAAGCAGTTTTAGAATTACAGGAGCTTAATAACCCTGAGCTTGGTGATGTCTCACTCGGTTTTCTACATACTCTTGGAACTAGCATTGTACCAGATTTAATTCGTGCTTTTCGTCAACATCACCCCCAAATCCGCTTTCACTTTACTCAAAATTACTCACACTCACAACTTAAGCAATTACTGGCTGGTGAACTAGACCTATGCTTACTGGCAGCAATTGACACAGAACCTCCTGTTTGCTGGAGGGAGTTATGGCGTGACGAGCTTTTTATCATGGTGCCCATTGATCATCCGTTTGCTCAACGTACAAGCATCAAAATGAAAGAACTGGAACAGGAAAATTTTGTTCTGATGAAAAAGGGATATGCATTACGTAGAACAGCAGATCGCTTGCTAAATGCCGCTGGGATTAAACCTAAAATTACGTACGAAGGCGATGAAGTATCAACAATTGCTGGTTTTGTGGGTGCCGGACTTGGTGTCTCACTACTACCAGATGACGAAGATTTAAATCCAAAAAAATTAGCTAAAATTCGTGTGGAAGATATGGTCTGTGAACGTATCATCGGGATGGCCTGGATTGAAAATCGTTATCTCCCACCTTCAGCAAGACAATTCCAACAGTTTGTTTTTGATTTTTATAAGAAAAGATAAAAATAAGCGGCAGGTTGCTAAGTCAACCCACCGCTTTTTATTACTTTCCTATATATTTTACTCGATATGAATAAATATCTGAAAAATCACCGTCAATCTCAAAAAGACCTTGCTTTGCTAGAGCTTTCAAGCGATTTTCGATAAATTCTTCATTTAAATAATCATCTATTGCACAAATTGTCTCACCAATGATGCGAGCTGGCAGCAACCATTCTTCATTCTGGTGAACATGTACTCTTTTTGCGCACTCGATTATAATCGCATCTAATGCATCTTCCTCTACATGCACAATACTATCTTTCCATATACGTAGTGTACTTGGGTGGAGTTTCAGGTTCTCCCATTCCTTTGCAAGTCGCTGACAATCATTTATAGAAAAACGTTTTGCCTCTGGACGAAGCTTCATTAACATTTCTGCTGAAAGCTCTCCTGTATGACGTATCGTCATGTTGGGCTGAATGCGTTTCAAACCTTCTGTGGCATCAATTCCATAGACCATACTACATTTGTTGATAAACTCACTCATAACATAACGTAAGCCAATCTCTTCATGTGTATTTTGACTATACCAAACCCAAACATCCACATCGCATGGTAATCTATCAATTTTTTTCATCCAATCTTGATGAAAATCCTCATACAATTCAAACTCTTCATGATCCCTAAAAACAAAGTCTTTAAGCCAATTTTTTCGTTCTTCTAGGTTATTCAGAGGACCAATCGAGAACACATCATTTATACAAATAACAGACTCTTCTCGTTGTAAATGGTTTTGTCGGATTGCATGTTTTATTGAACCTTGTGCGGATAAGCTAAAGGTGATATGTAAAATTGCCATGAACAATTCCCCCTTCTACTGTTTACTCAGTGCAATTTTTATGCCGATAAAGGTAAAGATAACACCTTGCACCATATTTAATCTTTTCGCAATTGCAGGCTTCCCAATTATCACTTTTCTTACTTTACCAGCAAAAATACTAAATAATGAAAATAGGAAAAGTGCTTGAATTAAAAAAATAATACCCAAAATAAGCATCTGTAAAGCCACATGACCATTAGATGGATTTACAAACTGTGGCAATAGTGCTAAGAAAAATAAGGAAACCTTTGGATTTAATATATTCATTAAAATTCCTTTTCTATATAACGCTACGTAGGCCTGGGCATTTTGTTGGTCCAATGTGAATGGATCGCCTTTCGCTCGAAAAGATTGCCACGCTAAATATAGTAAATATGCCGCACCCGCAAATTTCACAATAGAGAAAATAACAGTCGATTGATAAATAATGGCTGAAATACCAAGTACAGCAGCGCCAATATGCACAAGCAAACCTGTACATAAACCAAACGACGTAGCAATGCCTGCCTTTTTGTCTTGTGTAATGCTTTGTGCTAAAACAAATAAATTATCTGGTCCAGGCATTAATGTTAATATAATTGATGCTCCTAAAAAAGCTAATACTGTTGATAGCTCCAATCAAACTTCCCTTCTCTCCATTACTTTCAACCATTCCCAAAATGGTTTTATTGTCATTATACTACAGGACATTGCTGTCACCTGATGTTAGTTTATGACTTTATCATGAATTTTGGAAGAAAAAAATTATATACTTAATAATGCTCGTTTTTGCAATACTTTTCTCCTTCAATATCTTATAATGAACATAAATATATTGAAACAAGGTGCATTGTTTTAAAGGAAGAGGTGTTTGTCGATGGCAGTAAGTGATATTGTGGAGCAATATGAAGATGAGCATGGAGATATCTATTATAAAATGAAAACACATGACATTGAAGTGCGAGCTACACAAACTACAGGCTTAGCACCTGTACTTACCTATTGGATGGGTGCTAAAGAAATTACGGACGATATTCGCAATTTACGCTTCAGTCCTCGAGCCCCCTCAAGCTATATACAAGATTATGAGGAATTTCAAGCATTGCTCTACACGAAGGAGCAGCGTGCCATCAACCAACTTTATGAACAAATGAGTATCAAACCCAGAAATATGTCTTCGGGGAAACAGATATTATGGAGCTTCTTTGTAATTGTTATAGCTATGCTTCCACTACTAATAGCCGTTTGGTGGTTCAAGTAATATAGCTATGGTAAATCCTCGTTTACTCATCATTCCTCTCTCGTTTATTCAAAATTTTCTATTAATTTCCCCATTCAGCTTGACAGCAACATGGAAGTAGTGCATTCTTTAGTCAATTACCAAAAAACTGAACTTCTTTATCAAACATATTAATATACTAACGCACGAAGACCAGTACTTAGCAACTACTTGATAAGAGAGCAATGTCCATAGGCTGAAAGGCATGCACAAGAAGACTAATGAACCTCCTTCGTGAATCGTCCTAGCAAAACTAGGCGCAGTCTCAAGCGTTATGAGTAAAGTGGAATGTCAATGATGTTCAATGTAGGTGGTACCACGGAAAGCAAGCCTTTTCGTCCTAGTTTCTAGGATGGAAGGCTTTTTATTGTGAAGGTGTGAGCATTCGCTGAGGTAACAGAAACTAGTAAAAGAATAATTTAGAGAAATGAAGAAGGAGGAAAAAGGCGTGGAAAGAAAAAGGATTGTCGTCAAAATTGGAAGTAGCTCCTTAACCAACGCAAAAGGTGAAATTGATAAAATACGTTTAATGGATCATGTTCAAGCAATTGCTGAGCTAAAAAAATACGGTCATGAGGTATTACTTGTATCTTCTGGAGCAGTCGCAGCAGGCTTTAAACAGCTTGGCTACCCTTCACGTCCAGTAACAGTAAAAGGAAAGCAAGCCGCTGCAGCAGTTGGGCAAAGTTTACTCATTCAAACCTACAATACTTTATTTGGGATTTATGATATTGTACCTGCTCAAATTTTATTGACACGTACTGATTTTTCAAAAAAAGAACGTTATAAAAACGCTTGTGCCACATTTGAGGAATTACTTGAGCGCTCAATACTGCCTATTATTAACGAAAATGATACAGTCTCGGTCAGTGAATTAACCTTTGGTGATAACGACATGCTATCGGCACTTGTTAGTGGTCTGGTTCATGCTGATCAACTCATCATATTAACAGATATCAATGGGCTATATAATGCCAATCCCATTAAAAACCCTCAAGCCAAACGCATTGATCGCTTAACAGAGGTGTCTGATGAAATGTTAGGCTTTGCAGACGGATCAAGCTCTAAGGTTGGTACAGGTGGCATGGAATCCAAATTGCTTGCAGCGAGAGCAGCCTTAAATGCTGGTGTCAAAGTATTTATAGGAACTGGGCATGGCGCGAATAAGCTTGTAGATATTATGGAAGGTCGTGGAGATGGTACATATGTTGAACATGATGCACTCGCAGTTCTAACAAATAATAAACAGTGGATTGCACTCACAGAGGTATCTGGTAAAATTTTTATTGATAGTGGTGCAGAGCATGCGTTATTAGCAAATGGGAAAAGTTTACTGCCTGCCGGTGTCTTTTATGTAGAAGGTGATTTCGAGAAAGGCGATGTTGTAGAGGTTTATAGTGAAAAGGGATTGCTTGGTCGTGGTGAGGTTTTATACTCTTCCCTTGAGTTAGCACATGCGATGGGAAAACGAACAGCTGAGTTGGCAAACTACCCAATTGAGGTTATTCATCGAGATAAATGGCTAAAAATTCAAACAAATCAAGGAGGAATTTAGATGACAAGCGAAGTTCAACTAAAAGGAAAACTGGCAAAAGCCGCGAGCTATGTGTTAAATATTAAAACTACTTGTGAAAAAAACGATGCTCTTACAAAAATTGCAGATCAATTAATAGTGGATCAGGATACTATTATCGCTGAAAATGCAAAGGATTTAGCTTATGGTGAGGAGCAAGGAATGCCTGTTTCGACACTGGATCGTATTATGCTTAACAAGGAACGAATAGAAGCAATGGCAAACGCTATCCATCTACTTGTAAAATTAGAGGATCCAGTAGGTAATTTACTAGAAAAAATAGAAAAAGATAATGGGCTACTAATTGAAAAACGGTTGGTACCAATTGGCGTTATCGGAATGATTTACGAAGCCCGTCCTAATGTAACTGTTGATGCGGCAACATTATCTTTGAAAACTGGCAATGCAGTCATTTTACGTGGAAGCTCTTCAGCTAAATTTTCCAATGTAGCAATAGTGGCAAGTATTCATCGTGCACTTGAAAAAACCTCAATTCCTGTTGATGCAGTACAATTAATTGAGGATACAAATCGAGAAACTGCAAAAGAATTGTTCCATCTAAAAGAATACTTAGATGTCTTGATTCCTCGCGGTGGAAAGGCACTCATTGATTTAGTAGTAAGAGAAGCCACTGTACCTGTCCTTGAAACAGGTGCTGGTAATTGTCATATTTATGTGGATCAAACAGCCGATTACATAAAAGCAGAAAAAATTTGTTTAAATGCAAAAACACAGCGGCCTTCTGTGTGTAATGCAGCAGAAAGCTTACTTATTCATCCAGATTGGTTTAAGGAATATGGACCACAGCTTCTCAGCACTTTGCACCAGGCAGGCGTCACAATTATTGGCGATGAATTCGTTTGTCAAGCGCTCGATTTCGTTCTTCTAGCTACGGAAGAGGATTATGCAACTGAATATTTAGATTTAAAGGTAAGCGTAAAACTAGTGGAAAATGTGTATGAGGCAATTGAGCACATTAATAAATATGGTACAAATCACTCTGAAGCTATCATTACAGAGGATCAACTAGTGGCAGAAACGTTCTTAAACAGCGTAGACGCAGCAGCTGTCTATCATAATGCTTCTACTCGTTTCACAGACGGTTTTGAGTTCGGCTACGGCGCTGAAATCGGCATTAGTACGCAAAAATTACACGCTCGAGGCCCTATGGGTTTACCAGCCCTTACCTCTACAAAATATTTCATTCACGGTAATGGGCAAATCCGTGAATAATAGTAGAAATAAAAAGTAAGCCAGCAGTTGATATACGCTGTTGGTTTTCTTTACTTTTCACGATTGGTTCCGCTAACTTTGTAGAACCTTTCCTCTTAGCTGAGTGAAGGCTTTTCTTGGCCGAGCGACTTTCTCGCTTACCTGAGCGGGGGTTCTCTTGGACGAGGGCTTCACTTGGGCCGAGCGACTTTCTCGCTTACCGGAGCGAGGGCTTCTCCTGGCCGAGCGACTTTCTCGCTTACCGGAGCGAGGGCTTCTCTTGGACGAGCGATTCTCTCGCTTACCTGAGCGAGGACTTCTCCTGGCCGAGCGACTTTCTCGCTTACCGGAGCGAGGGCTTCTCTTGGACGAGCGATTCCTCTCGCTTACCTAAGCGTGGTCTTCTCCTAGCCGAGCGATTTTAGCTGGTACCTGAGCGGGGGCTTCTCTTGGCCGAGCGACTTTAGCTGGTACCTGAGC
>NZ_DKJS01000068.1:0-42526 GCF_002455205.1 Lysinibacillus sp. UBA6686
TTTGACTAAATATTCACAAAGGGTCCCTTGACCATTTAGTTTTTCAACACTAAGAAAATCGTATTTTTCTATTAGGGAAAATACGATTTTTTAACATTCCTCAGTAGTATGGATGATTCATATTTTTTATACTGTCCGTGTTCTATAAATCGCTAAATTTCGCTAATTTTTTTACACTTAAAAGGATTTGGCAGGCGAAAACCAGAATATATTGCAAAGAAGGGGGTTGGCATGTGAGAAAGTTTACATGGAAAAAGTGGCTGCTGGCTACTATCGTTTTTTTAGCAGTAGTTGCGATTGCGCTATTTATCGGCTTTACGTGGTTCATGAATAAATCAAAGCCAGTAATTGATGGGGAGCTTGCTGTAAATGTGTTGGAGCAGGATGTAAGTGTCACAAGGGATGACAAGGGGGTCCCTCATATATTCGCTCAGACAGATGCAGATTTGTATCGTGCACAGGGCTATGTACAGGCACAAGATAGACTGTTTCAAATGGATTTAGCCCGTAGACAGGCAAGTGGTCGCTTGTCAGAGATAATTGGAGAGGCAACCATTAATTCAGATAAGCATTTTCGAACGTTTAGTTTACGAGATGCAGCTGAAAAATCATTATCTGCCTACGATCCAGAAAGCAAGCAGGTACTTGAATGGTTTGCAGAGGGTGTAAATGCTTTTATTGCAGAGGCAAAAGAAAAAAATACGTTAAGCTATGAATTTGCATTATTAGGCTATGAACCAGAGGATTGGTCTGTGGAAGACTCTCTAACAATTGGAAAATATATGGCTTATGATTTAGGCGGAAATTGGAACGCACTTGCATTCCGTCATTGGGCTTTACAAAACTTCGGTGAAGACAAAGCGAAAGAATTATTTATGAAATATCCTGAAAATGCGTCATCTATTATTGAAGCCAATAAGGAAAATCCAGTTGCAGTAGCAGGGCAATTTCAAGCTGATTTATTGCCAAACGAATTTAATGGTAGTAATAACTGGGTAGTATCAGGTGAAAAAACAGCATCAGGCACACCCATTTTAGCAGATGATCCACATCTAGGATTAAGCACACCGTCAATTTGGTATCAAATGCACTTAAATTCACCTGAACAAAACGTTAGTGGCGTAATTTTTGCAGGTATTCCTGGCATTATTTTAGGACACAACGATGACATTGCTTGGGGAGTTACCAATGTTGGACCTGATGTACAGGATTTATATATTGAAATACCAAATCCAGATAATCCAACTCAATATCGCTATGATGGCAAATGGGAGCAAGCAGAGGTACGTGATGAATCAATCAAGGTAAAGGATGGAGATACAGTAGATTTTGAAGTAGTTGTTACAAGACATGGTCCGATTATGACTAATTTAGCATTTAAGGATACGGAGCCGACAGCACAATTTGCTATGCAGTGGACGGCACTTCAGCCAACTGCAGAGTTAAGTGCGATTTTGGGTTTCAATAAGGCGAAATCGTGGAATGAATTTGAAAAAGCGTTAGAGGATTTCAAAGCGCCCGCTCAAAATTTTGTATTTGCTTCAAAGGATGGAACGATTGCATATAAAGCCAATGGTCAAATACCAATTCGAAAGCAGGGTGATGGACAGCTGCCAGTTCCAGGGGATTCTAGTGACTACGGCTGGAAGGGCTTTATCCCATGGGATGAGCTACCGACTATAATCAACCCAAAGGAAGGCTTTATCGCAACAGCAAATAATGAAGTTATTGGAGAGGAATATCCTTATCATATTACGAACTTTTGGGCGCAACCTTATCGTTTTGAGCGAATTAAGGAAGTGTTAGCTGCAAACGATTCCATAACAGTGGAAGATATGATGCGACTACAAATGGATCAGCAGAATCTATATGCACGCGAGTTTTTACCAAATTTATTAGCATCAATTAAATCAAAAGATCACGATGGAAAGTACGCAGATAGTATTAAATTATTAGAAGAATGGGATATGATAGATGCCAAAGAATCAGGTGCTCCACTAGTCTTCCATACATTGATGATAAAGCTTCAGGAAGTATTATTTAAAGATCAGATGCCGGAAGATATGTATAAATTAATGTCTGGGAAGTTTAATATTACTGATCAGCTTTTACGTTCAGCATATGCAGGAGATAAGAGCATTTGGATGGAAGAGCAAGGTGGTGTGGATACAACTGTTTATAAGGCATTCGAACTTACCGTAGCACAATTAGAAGACCAATTTGGTCAAAATGTATCGAAGTGGCAATGGGGCGACTTCCATCAGCTTACTTTTGATCATACATTAGGCAGTGCTTCACCAATTCTTGCGGCATATTTTAATGCTAAAAAGGTTCCTATTGGTGGCTCCAAGGTTACTGTTCAAGCTGCCGATAATGATGCAGCAGGAAATGTAGATCATGGTGCATCATGGCGTTTTGTTGTAGATGCGGGGGATTTAAGCTCAGCCTATCATATCGTTGGCCCAGGACAAAGTGGGCATGTAAAATCAAATTGGTATCAAGACCAAGTAATGGATTGGGCAAATGGAGTTTATCATCAAACCTTTGTGAGAAAAGATGATATTAAGGGAAAAACATTACTATTAAAAGCAAAATAAACAAAAATCAGCGTACAAGAATGTACGCTGATTTTTATTTATTTCGTAAGTGTGTGATTGAAATTTTTTTATGGAAATAATGATATAAATCCTATACATTCAAATAATCGTTTGAATAAGATGGAATATTATGTTATAGTGAGAACAATCAAACCAATATTTGAATGAGGTGAGGAAATGCCGAAAGAAGTATGTGAAGTAACACTGGTTCATGAGGAAGCGGTCATAAAGGTGCAAAATCAAATGCCTGATTTATCAGGAGTAGCAAAGTTTTTGAAAGCATTATCCGATGAAACAAGATTAAAAATTGCTTTTGCCTTAACGGTAGAGGATGAATTATGTGTGTGTGATGTTGCTTCAATTATTGGTTCATCTGTAGCGACTGCATCCCATCATTTACGATATTTAAAAGAAAATAATTTAGCGAGATCGTATCGTAAAGGGAAGCAAATGTACTACTCTTTAGCGGATGAGCATGTGTATCAAATTGTAACGATTGCCTATGAACATGCGAAAGAGGGGAAAGCTAATGACAGCAACGACACCATCTAAACAAGAATATAGACTACAAAACTTGTCATGTGCTAGCTGTGCAGCGAAATTTGAAAAAAACGTAAAAGCTATTCCAAAAGTACAAGATGCACAGGTTAACTTTGGTGCTTCTAAAATAACAGTTATTGGAGATATTAGCGTTGATCAAATTGAGGAGGCGGGTGCCTTTGATGGCATAAAAGTGTCACAATCTCCAACTAGGTCTCTGGAAAAATCAATACCCTTTTATCGAAAAACGGAAAATATTTTAGCTGGCATATCATTATTATTTGTAGTGCTTGGTTATATTTTTGGAGCATGGCGTGGTGAAACAGAACCACTACCGATTGGAATGTTTATTATTGCGATTCTAGTTGGAGGTATGGGGATTTTTAAAACAGGCTTCCGCAATTTAGTCCGATTTGAATTTGATATGAAAACACTTATGACTATTGCGGTTATAGGTGCAGCCATTATTGGTGAATGGGAAGAAGCGGCTGTTGTTGTCTTTTTATTTGCAGTAAGTGAAGCATTAGAAGCTTATTCAATGGATAAAGCACGTCAATCCATTCGACAGCTAATGGATATAGCTCCGCCAACAGCAACGATAAAGCGAGCACATGGTGAACATTTCCACGAAATGGAGTTACCAACTGAGCAAATTGAAATTGGAGATATTTTAATTGTTAAGCCAGGTCAAAAGATTGCGATGGATGGCATCGTTATAAACGGGTTATCTGCTGTAAATCAAGCAGCAATAACTGGCGAATCGATTCCAGTTAATAAAACAATTGATGATGAAGTATTTGCGGGGACATTGAATGAGGAGGGAGCACTAGAGATACGTGTAACGAAGCGAGTGGAGGATACAACCATTGCCAAAATCATTCATCTCGTTGAAGAGGCACAAGCAGAAAAGGCACCCTCACAGCAGTTCGTTGATCGATTTGCCAAATATTATACGCCAGCGATAATGATAGTTGCATTACTTGTAGCAGTTATCCCACCTCTTTTTGTGGGGGATTGGCAGCATTGGATTTATCAAGGATTAGCAGTTCTGGTTGTTGGTTGTCCATGTGCACTTGTTGTTTCAACACCAGTAGCAATCGTTACGGCCATTGGAAATGCTGCTCGACAAGGCGTTCTTATTAAGGGTGGTATACATCTAGAGCAGTTAGGTCATATTGAAGCGGTAGCTTTTGATAAAACAGGTACCCTTACAAAAGGTCAACCTGCTGTAACAGATATCTATACAGCAGAGGAACTTTCTCAGGATTACATTTTACAGCTAGTAGCAGCTGTTGAAAAACAATCACAGCATCCATTAGCAAAAGCAATTTTAAAGAAATTACATGATGAAAAATTAACTGAACTGAACCCTACTGATTTCCAATCTGTCACAGGTAAGGGTGCTTATGCAACGGTTGATAAGCAGATTATCTATGTTGGTAGCTTAAAATGGATTGCAACACTAGCAGCAGTTGATGAAAAAATAACGGAACAGGTTAAGAAACTACAAAAACAGGGTAAAACAGTAGTAGCGGCTGTTAGTAATGATCGATTTATTGGCATGATTGGAATCGCTGATCAATTACGACAAGAAAGTAAAGATGTGCTGAGTAAATTAAGTGCTCTAAAAGTGAAGCATACAGTAATGCTAACAGGTGATGCAGAGCCTACAGCTCAAGCGATTGCAACCTCTTTAAATATGACAGATGTGCGCGCAAGCTTATTACCTGCTGATAAGTTGATGGCTATTAAAGACCTACGAACGGAATTTGGTCCAGTAGCAATGGTAGGTGATGGGGTTAATGATGCCCCTGCCCTAGCCTCTGCTAATGTCGGTATTGCGATGGGTGGTGCTGGCACAGATGCAGCTCTAGAAACTGCAGATATAGCGTTAATGGGTGATGACCTAACGAAGCTTCCTTATACAATTGGTTTAAGCAGAAAAACATTACGCATTATTAAAGAGAACATTATATTTGCCCTAGCCTTAAAATTAATAGCATTGTTACTCGTCATTCCTGGATGGTTAACCTTGTGGATTGCCATTTTCGCAGATATGGGTGCAACATTATTAGTTGTTTTTAATTCATTACGATTAATTAAAACAAAAAAGTAGTAAATAGGATTTAAAATGTTGAGGTTGTATAGGAATTTTATCTTACCGAGGAACTAGTAATTTTGTTGATATAGATGCTACTAGGGATTCTTGAAAAAGCCCGCCGTTAACGCTATTATAATTTCAGGAACAATGTAACAATTAAACATAAATGAGGCGAAAGTTTGAATATGTCAGATCCTATTTTAGTAAATGTTACAGAGGAAATTGTGCGTGGTTTAGTTAGCTTTCTATTACGAGGACCAGAATATCAAACATTTTGTAAATGTGAAATGTGTGAACTTGACACAGTAGCACTAACATTAAATGCATTGCCTAGTAAGTATGTTACATCTATGGAAGCCCGAGATGAAGCATTTAGAGTCATGAATACACCTGAAAATATCGAGCGTATTAACAGAGAAATTATTCATGCATTACATGTGGTCAATAAGCATCCTCGACATAAAGAAGAGCCCACTTCTATCTGAAGTAGGCTCTTTTTATGCTAGATATAGGAGGATGAAATATCAGTGGACGAGTAAGTTACGCCTTCTCCGGAGATACAATTTGTATTATACATGTAACGATTTTCTGGCATATGTATTTTCAGTTAACTTTTAAGCCAAGCTTGTAGTAAACTAGAGAGTAAGAATAGGAAAGAGAGGGAATAAGATATGCCAACACCTAGTATGGAGGACCATATCGAACAAATATATCTATTAATCGCTCATAAAGGATATGCTCGAGTGTCTGACATTGCTGAAGCATTATCTGTTCTTCCTTCTTCTGTTACAAAAATGGTTCAAAAATTAGATAAAGATGGTTATTTAGTTTACGAAAAATACCGTGGTCTCACATTGACAGCCAAAGGAGAAAAGCTTGGAAAACGTCTTGTACAGCGCCATGAGCTTCTAGAGCAATTTTTGCGAATCATTGGTGTAGATGAAGAGCGTATTTATGATGATGTAGAGGGAATCGAGCATCATTTAAGTTGGAACTCAATTGACCGCATTGCAGATCTTGTGCAAGTAATGGAAGAAAACCCAGACATTGCGAAAAAATTAGAGGCATCTAGAACACACAATTTATAAAATTTTTTGCGAAAATGATGGTGTGGAGGAAAGGAAGACAATATGAACGAATTAAAATCAGGTGAAGTTGTTACGTTAACAATATTAGAACAACAAGCATCGAGATGGATTTTAACAAATGGAGTTAAAGAACTGCCTTTAAATGCTTCAGAGGTAACAGAGCCACTTGCTGTAGGTGATCGCCTTGAAGTATTTTTATTTGTAGATCGCCGTGGAGAATTGGCTGCTACAACAGCCATCCCGTCTTTTGTACAGGGCGAGTATGGTTGGGCTCGTGTCCTGAAAGTGGTAGAGCGTGAGGGTGCTTATGTAGATATCGGTACTTCACGTGAAGTGCTAGTAAAGGCTGAGGACTTACCTGCATTAAAAGAGCTTTGGCCAATACCAGGAGATCATTTATTTATGACATTACGTACCGATCGCAATGGTGAGTTATTTGGACGCTTAGCAACAGAGGAAAAGGTTTCTGAGCTATATGAAGGTGCATTTGAAGAGATGCATAATAAAAATGTAACAGCACGCCCTTATCGATTGCTGCCAGTTGGTTCGTTTTTACTAGGTGTAGACATTCCTTACCGTATTTTTGTCCACGAATCAGAACGTAATACAGAGCCACGACTTGGACAAGATATAGTTGTACGAATTATTGATGTAAAAGATGATGGTTCCCTGAACGGCTCTCTATTACCACGTAAACATGAACGTATTTCTGATGATGCACAACGAATTCTAAATTATCTACAAGAGGTTGGGGGTAGAATGCCATTTGGCGATAAATCCTCCCCAGAAGAAATTCAGGAAATGTTTAATATGAGTAAAGGTGCTTTTAAACGTGCAATAGGGACTTTAATGAAAGCTGGCAGGGTAAAACAGGAAGATGGCTGGACAGAAGAAATATAATGTTTTGTTCCTAATGTAAGGTGTGGTAGATAATTTCCATACGAAGTAAAGAAATGGACGAGAGATACGATTGAAACCTTCTCGTCTTTTTTTCGTACTAATTATTGTATAATGACATACATTATACAGGCCAAATGAGTTTTCGAGCGAAAGGGGTCGCACAATTTGAAAAAAGCATGGATGAAAATACTAGCCGCAACGATGTTAGTATTTGCTGTGATGGCACCAACAACAGGCTTTGCAGCCGACAATACGCCTCCAAAAGCAATTGATGAAAAACTAGGCGTTCCAATTGTTGTATACGGTGCAAACTTATCTGAAGATGAAAAAGAGTCCGTTAAAAAATCTTTAAAAGTGAAGGAAGAGCCTGAAATTGAAGAAATTACTGTATCAGGTGAAGATTTAGTTAAATACATTAAAGATAGTAATTCAAGTTCCCGTATGTATTCCTCTGCAAAAATTACACGTAAAAATGCAGGAGAAGGCTTGGTCATTGAGATTGTTACGCCATCCAATATTACACAGGTGACATCAGAAATGTATGCGAATGCAATGCTAACAGCGGGTATTGAAGATGCAACTGTACAGGTGGCTGCACCAAAAGCAGTAACTGGACATTCAGCGCTTGTAGGAATTTATAAAGCTTATGAAGTAACAACAGGTGAAACACTTGACATTGATCGTACAGATGTAGCGAATGAGGAACTCTCAGTGGCTACTACTCTTGCAAAGTCAGCAGGGGTTGATGATGCTAAGGTTGCGAAGCTCCTGACAGAAATTAAAAAGGACATTGCAGAGTTAAAGCCAGCGACTCGAGAAGATGTTGAAAAAATTGTAAAAGAGCAGTTAAACAAACTTGATATTAATTTAAGTGAAAAAGATCAACAATTACTTGTTGATCTAATGGACAAAATTAGTAAATTAGATATTGATTTTAGTAAATGGTCTGAACAACTAGATGATATTAGTAATACCATTAAGGAGAAATTCGGGTCACTTATGGAAGATGAAGGCTTCTGGACAAGTGTAAAAAATTTCTTTGCAAATTTAAAAGATACGATTTCATCATGGTTTAATTAAATGATTCTGCAAAATTTCTTCAACATTGAAATCACCGAAATTCCTTATCAGCTATCTTTGAAAAAATAGAAACAGCTATGCTACTATTGAAGAAAAGGAGTGGTGAGAAATGGAATTTCAATTGCAGCAATTGGCAGGAAATCAGTTTGCTTACATCTATGAGCAAGAAGGTGAGAAGTTAGCGGAAATTACATGGCAGCAAAATGGGCAAGTAATGGTCATGGATCACACTTATGTATCAGATAAATTACGCGGTCAGGGTGTAGCTAAAGAATTGTTAGATCAAGCCGCAGCGTATGCTCGGGAGCATGATTATAAAATGGACGCTGTGTGCTCTTATGTAGTAGCGGCCTTTGAAAAATCAAACGCTTATGATGATGTAAAACAATGAAAAATAAGGCAATCCGCTTGGAAGATAAGCGGATTGCCTTTTCACTTTTTTCAAGCTGCTTCTTACAATTGAATAACACTGTAGATTAATGCTGTTAAGAAGCCTGCTCCACCTATTAATGAAGCCATATCTATCCAATCGTATATTAAGTCTAAATTTTTCATATCATCACTCTCCTAATAAATAGTATTAATTCATTAATTCCCTTCGCTTGTTTTTTATAATCATAAATAGTTACAAAATTATTTTTCGTGTTAGAAAATATTTACGTTTTATCTTGATTCAGCAAATTTTACTGTGCGAAAGCGCAGCGACAAGAATACTTTCACCTCTATAGGAGTCGGATGAATGCGTTTTTTTCCTATTCAGTGGACGTACAAATGCCCATGAAATAGAGGAACTCAGGCTACGCTAGGGTGTTATTGATACAAAAACAACTGGTAGGAGAATAATATATATTTGAAGTTATGACATATAATAAAGTAAGCAATTGAAGTAGTGAAAAGACTAAGCAAAGAGTACAGTTATCTCTCACTAATATATATGCGAATGCGGTAAAAAAAATTTATGTTTAGTCGTCTTGAAATAGGGAAAAGATAAACTACAGAGCTAGTTTTTATAATTTTAGGAGGGATTTTTAATGGCAAAACGAAAAGGAAAAGGTGTTGTAATTGCAGGATTAGCGGGATTAGCAGCATCTTATTTAAGTAAAAAAGAAAACCGTGAAAAAGCATTAAATATGTTTAATAATGTAAGGTCGAAATTTGAATCGTATTTAAATACTTCAAATATTGATATGGATAACAGAGTTGCAGAGCGAGTAACTACTGAGGTAGCTACAGAGGCTGGGACTTCGCCAACGAAAATCGCTTCAAATGAAATGGTTGCTGAGGGCGGCGGTCATACAGGAGTGCATTTTTATAATGAACAAATTCAGGAGCAAGAGAAATAAATCTAAAACCTTCTCATTAAGCATGAGAAGGTCTTTTGTACGGTATAAGAATCATACTAGCAAATACTAATAAGACTATTCCTGTAAAGATAAAGCCACTGACAATGCCTAATGATAGCCAACCAAGCAATGATGAGCCAAGGACAACACCTAGTGAGAAAAAGGCATAGAAGTAACCATATGCTTTACCACGAATATCAGCAGTTGTAGAGTCAATTAAAAGAGAATTAATGGACGGGAATAAAAAGCCAAATCCAATGCCATAGCAGGCCATAGCTAAATAAAGCCATGTACTTGAATCAGCCTGGCTTATCAGTAATTGGCTTACGCCCATTAAGCCTATACCTAATGATAATGTCTTTATAGGGGCAACCTTATCAAAAATTCGGTTAGTGGGTAAAATAAACACAAGAACAGAAATAATTCCAAATGCACTCATCAATGTTCCACTTAAACGTGAATCAAAGCCTAAAGATTGCACTTTTAGGGGAAGTAGATAGGCAATAACACCCTGAGAGAACATTAAAAAAAATGCACCCGCAAATGCTTTCAATGTGCCTGAATTATTGAAAAATACACTTATTGGTATATGTGTACTAGGTGTAGATTTCTCCTTTTTAATTTGAGTGGACTTTAATATAAAGAACGTAAGAATACCTAATAAAAGCATACAGCTGGCTGTAATATTAAAGACGAACGGTACACTAGTACGACTTGCTAAAATACCACTGAATGCAGGACCGATGATGGCAGCAATGCCGACAAATGCACCAGAAATAGCACTGCCTCTTCCTCTTTTTTCCTGTTTTGTTGCGTTAGCTAAAAATGTGAAGGCAGCAGGGACAATAAAACCTGCTACTAATCCATGAACAAAACGAACAATTAGTAAAGTAGTAGGATCCTCGACTAAATTATAGAGAGAAAGAGATAGACCAATTGTCAAAAGACCCAGAACTAAAATTACAAAAGGTCCCTTACGATCTGTTAAAAAGCCAGAAATAATATTACCAAATGTATTGGATAGAGAATACATACCTACTGCTAGACCGGTTAAAAAGGCAGATGCCCCTAATGATTCTGCATATGTACTCATAACAGGAAGCTGGGTAAAAAGATCAAAAAATGAAAAGAAAATAATGACATAAATAAATTTTTTCATAGCTCCTCCGATGATCTATTATGTATTTACAAAATAACTAGATTTTATTATATCATTTTCGACAAAAAAGAACGTCTAATAAGTTTTTTACAACTTATTAGACGTTCGCGGAATCGCAGTTATTAAGCTTGAGCGACTTCTTTTTTCATTGTTTTGTTTTTAGCAAGATTTACATGCCAAGAAAGTGCTTCCTCTAAAATATGAGGCGTTTGATGGTTACCAGTTGCTTCTACAGCACGGTTATAGTAATCCCATAATTGCTCTTTGTAATCAGGGTGCGCACAGTTTTCAATAATTAAAGGTACACGTTCTTTTGGTGCAAGACCACGTAAGTCAGCAATACCTTGCTCAGTCACAATTACATCAACATCGTGCTCAGTATGGTCTACATGAGAAACCATTGGTACGATTGATGAGATTGCTCCGCCTTTCGCATAGGATTTTGTTACGAAAATACCTAAACGAGCGTTACGAGCAAAGTCACCTGAACCACCGATACCGTTCATCATACGAGTACCTGATACATGTGTTGAGTTTACGTTACCATAGATATCTAACTCAAGAGCAGTGTTGATTGAGATTAGACCCAAGCGACGGATAAGCTCTGGATGGTTAGAAATTTCTTGTGGACGTAAGCAAATTTTATCAGCATATTTCTCTAAATTACCATATACTTTTTTCTGTAATTCTTCAGTAAGAGTAATTGATGTTGCCGCTGCAAATTTAACTTTACCAGCATCGATTAAGTTAAATACAGCATCTTGAAGTACTTCAGATGCTACAACTAAATCTTCGAATTCTGAATCAGCAAAGCCATCTAATACAGCATTCGCTACGGAGCCTACTCCAGATTGTAATGGCATTAATTGGTTTGTTAGACGACCAGCTTTAATTTCATCACGGAAGAAGTCCAATAGAATGTTTGCCATTGTTTGTGTTTCTTCATCTGGCGGAACGATTAATGAAGGAGCATCAGGCTCTTCTGAAATAACGATTGCTTTAATTTTAGCTGGATCAACTTTAATACCAATATCACCAATACGTTGCATTGCATCAGTCATTGGGATTGCTTCACGTTTACCTTGCTCTGCTGGTACATAAATATCATGGATACCGATTAAAGCTTCAGGGTGTGAAATATTTAATTCAATAATAATGTTTTCTGCGTATTCCGCAAAGATCGGAGAGTTACCCACTGAGTTTGTTGGGATGATGAATCCATCTTCTGTAATAGCAACTGCTTCAAGAATTAAATATTTAATTGGTCCAATAATTCCTTGGCGAACTAATTCAGCGTTATGGGAAAGGTGAGCATCTACATATTGGATATCTCCAGAGTTAATTAAATTACGAATACCAGCGTCCCCTTGGAATGGTCCACGTTTACGGATAACACCAGCTTCAGCTAAGTATTTATCTACCTCTGGTCCTAATGATGCTCCTGTATAAACATCGATTTTGAAATTTTCGTTTTTAGCGCGCTCTACTAATGCCATAGGAACAACTTTTGCGTCCCCAGCACGAGTGAATCCACTCATACCAACTACATCACCGTCAGAGATAAGTGCTGCAGCTTCATCAGCAGTAACAATTTTACTTTCTAGTTCTTTTAAACCTAGGCGTTTTTGAACATTTGCATCCATTAAAAAAATCCTCCCCTAAAAAGTTTTGATGGAAACCGATTACAAAACTAGAAAAAACGTGCAAGAATTTTCTGTTTATTTAGTTGTAGTATAACTCCAACCATTTGAATAATACTATCACCAATTTGTCACAAAAACTTTAAGATAAGCATTAAATTGAGAAAAAATAGGAAAATCGAGCATAAATGTGAATTTTCGACAGAGAAAACGTTTTAATGTAGAGCTATACAATTTTTAGAGAAAACCTCATTCTAAAAATATAAAAATGAAATAAAAAGTACAGCGGGCGAATAAATTAAATGCTCGCTGTACTTTTTAATTAGAAACCTAAAGAACGACGGAAGTAACTTGCATAGCGCTGACTTACAGGAATACGAGTACCATCTTTCATGATTAATAAAAACGTTGAGTGTGAATCTGGTTGAATTTCATCGATGTAGTCAATATTAACAATATAAGAGCGGTGACAACGAATGAATGAGTCAGGTGCTAAAAATAACTCTAAATCACTTAGGTTTAAGCGGTGGTAGCCTTCACGACTCATTGTTTTAACAAATGTTTTTCGGAGCTGTGTTTCAAGATAAATAACTTGATCATGTTTAATCGGGTACCAACAATCATCTATCTTGATTGTGATGTAGTTCGTTAAAAATGCTGATGGTTTTTGTGGGAAGATCGCAGTAATAGCCCCCTTCGTTTCGCCTTCCTCCATAAGAGGAATACTCATGCCGTAGTAGGCTACGCCAAATACATCCGGCTCAATATAAGAGCTAATTTTTTGCCCATAGCTTAATGCTTTGTGGGCTGCTGAGCCTTCTTTAATTGGATCACCCGGCTTGATTTTTAAATCAACTTTCTTGCTTGGCTGGTAATACAAGTATTCGTTCGTGTCGGAAATTGCGATTGAAGTATTTTCGGGAAAGAACTCCTTAATAATCTCCATAATCTCTTCTATTTGTTTTGGATCCACTATTAACACCTCGTCTAAACTTTTAAAAATAGTATTATCATCTATTTTACTACATATTCGTATAAATTATATAGAGAAGATTTCGGAATAAAAAAGAGATATGTTGATTGTTGAAAAAAAAACGTGCAAAGTACCTAGCATAATTTGTCACAAAATTAAATTAATTACTAATTTTTTTTAATATGTATATGGTAAAATTTAATTGTGCGAAATAAGTTTACGAGGTTTCTACTGTGCATATATGATAAATTAGAACTAGAGTGCAGCGTAAAATGTGGTTGAAAGGAAATCGCAGAATATGGTAAAATTCACTGTATAGTCTATTTTTTTAAAAACTGGTGTTTTAGTTGGGTTATTTTTAAGTTGTATTCAATATATATTTGTGAAATAGGACTCAATTCATACAATAAATAAAGAGATACTATTTTCTTATTTAAAATATGTAATTTGATGTCTAATTTTGTAAAAGTAATTCGTGCAATCTGAGGAAAGATGGGGAAGATTATGCAACTACATCAACATTCTATGTCAGAAACGATATCAAAAAGATACTTCCAGGAAATCGATAATATTAATCAATACATCGGTGTAGAAGAATTTTTTAATATTGAGTCGAAATTAATATTTGAAATTTACCATTTAGAATCTGCAAAGGCTAAGAAATCTTTGCATGAGTTAATTGATATTCTTTCAATACGTTTTGGCAAGCAAGTGATTAAAATGGTTCGAAGTTATTTTTCTGTGCTGTCGTCAATTGTTGCACGTAAATTGCTAGACAATCAAGTTCCTTCGAAAAAAGCCTTTGCCTTTAACATTGCTTGTAATGATATGATTGAAAATCAGATGAAAGACGCTGAATTTTTACAATTCGCTGATGATTTAATTGATTTCTTTGTCTATTTTATCGCAGATCGCAAGCAACCGACTTTCCGTCATCAGACAGTTAACAAAGTGATTATGTATATAAATGATGAATTAGAAAATGACCTAACAGTTGAAAGCATCGCAAATAACTTCCATATTAGTACTAGTCACTTATCACGCATTTTTAGAGAACATGTCGGTATTACGCTGGTTGAATATTTAAATGTTCGTCGCGTAGAAGAATCGCAATATTATCTACGACATACAAATAAAAGTATCACTTCTATTTCAGATCAATTTCATTTCTGTAATCAAAGCTACTTTACCCGTATTTTCAAAAAATACACTGGGGTTACTCCCAAGCACTTCCGTGATGAGCTACATCATGAGTTTTATCGTTTTGAAATGGCAGAGACTGAGCTTCAGAATGTTTAATGACTTTAATAAATAAGGTATGAATGAATAGGATGCGGACGTGTTAGCGATGCTAAAGCTCGCATCTTTTTTATGCTCTGGCAATAATGAGGTAATTAGGAGCACCTTGCTATTTGATAAAGATAGACTCAATAATGTATACTTCACTTTAGTTGATAAATAATAGTAGGTGGAAAAATGAAAAATTTGAAGCTATTTTCAATGCTTGGACTTGTCGTTTTTGTTCTTAGTGGCTGTCAAGCTGTGCAAAACAAAGAAGGTTTTTTCTATAGTATTTTTGTGAAGCCTATGGAATTTTTATTGGAGTTTTTCGGAAATACTATTTTTTCAGGTAGCTATGGTCTGGCGATTATTGCTATTACAGTGCTGATTCGTTTAGTTTTAATGCCGATTATGTTAAAAAATTATCGTCAGCAGCAATTAATGAAAACGAAAATGGACGCGTTTAAACCTGAAATGGAAGCTGTTCAGAAGAAAATGAAGGAAGCAAAGACAAAAGAAGAGCAAATGCAGCACCAGCAAGAAATGATGGCATTATATCAAAAGCATGGCATCAATCCACTAAATATGGGATGTTTACCAATGTTAATTCAAATGCCAATTATCATGGGTCTTTATTTCTCAATTTTATACTCAGCTGATGTGAAATCACATGAATTTTTATGGTTTAGCTTAGGATCGCCTGATATTGTAATGACGATTATTGCGGGTATTGTGTATTTAGTTCAAGCTCGTGTGTCATTATGGACAGTACCAGAGCAACAAAAAGCACAAATGAAAATGTTTATTTATATTTCACCGATTATGATTGTCTTTATCTCGATGTCGTCAATGGCAGCATTACCACTGTATTGGTCTGTCAGCGGTGCTTTACTGATTATTCAAACCTACATCGGTCGAAAGTATTATTCGGAACATCCGGAAAAAGCAAGTTCATAAATTATTCAATGTCGAGGCGCCTTAGTAGCCTCGATTTTTTTAGGAGGACAACAGGATGAACATTAAATGGCTATCATCTATTTTAGTGGCACTTTTTAGTATTGCAGCTATAGTATTTATCATTATGGGGAATTTTAATTTTGCAGTATTGGCAATGACGATTATGTTTGCTTTATCTAATGGTTTCAGAGCTAAAAGCTTTAAAGAACAGGGCTATATGAAAGAAGCGAAATGGATGAAGTATATGGCTATTTTTTTCTCTATTGCTTCTATAATTGTCATAATTATCATTCTCACTGACAAATAAACTAAATTAATAATCTATAGTGCACGCTAAATTGTGAACAGTGCTAAAATGAGATTATACCAATAAAGTCGGATACAGTTAATTCAAATGTACCTGCAAGAATTAAAATATTCAGTACTAGCGTAAAGGAATTCCCGAATATCAATTTCTATAGAGCTTCTGTATCTGCTGCTACGCTTACGCGCAAAAAACACATGCTGCTATGCTTTCAATACAAACAACATTTGCTGAATGAAGATAAATGGGATATTTTAACCACATAGTACTTGAAAAATTATAAAAGGGGTAAAAATAGTGAAAAAAAGTCGTCTATTACTCATTATTGGTGCTATCATTTCAGTAGCACTAATTGTTTCTATTTTCGTAGTTTATAACTATAAAAATAAGCAAGTAAGTAATGAGCCAGAGAAGCAGTCATTAACAACCGAACCAAAAAAAAATGATTCAGTTGCAACGGAAGAGCCAAAAAAAACAACAGATAAGCCTTCGGAACCAGAGCAACAACCCGATGAAAATGGATATTTACCAAATCAAACATTACCCACTGAACCTACGTATATTAATGGTATTTTACTAGCAAATAAAATATATCCACTCCCGTCTACCTTTGCGCCAGGAGAAAATAAGGAAGCACGTCAAGCATTAGATAAAATGCTAGCTACTGCTAAAAAACAGGGTTTTGATTTTGTGGCATTTAGTGGCTATCGTTCCTTTGACTATCAAACAACATTATATAACAATTATGTGAATCGTGATGGACAGGCAGCAGCAGACCGGTATAGTGCTCGGCCAGGTTACTCAGAGCATCAAACAGGTTTAGCCTTTGATATTGGAGAACGTGGCAAAGAGAATCTATGGCTAACTGAGGAGTTTGGAGAAACACCAGCAGGGCAATGGTTATTGACAAATGCCCAAGATTACGGATTTATATTACGATTCCCAAAAAACAAGGAAGATATTACTGGGTATATGTATGAGTCATGGCATTATCGCTATGTGGGTGTTGATATTGCAAAAGAAATTAAGAAAAAAGATATAACTTTAGAAGAATATTTAGGTGTAAAATAAAGAAGGGTAGCTACCCCATAGTTATGGGGCTAGCTGCTCTTCTTTTTTGTTTTACAATATAGGTGTTAGTAGGCGAGAAATGGATTCTTTAAATTTTATTAAATTGGAACGGTTCTGATACATTTCCCATGTTAATTCGGTACAATCAAAAATATCCTTTTCAAATAGCTCAGCTAGCTGGTGTGAAATGGTTGGGTCATAAATGAATGCATTCACTTCAAAATTCAAACTGAAACTTCGGACATCAATATTGGCAGTTCCAACAGTAGAGGCTTCATCGTCAATAATAATGGCTTTCGCATGAATAAAGCCTTTTTCATAAATATATACTTTTGCTCCTGCACGCAATAATTGTCCAACATATGAATAAGTAGCCCAATAAACAAACATATGATCAGGCTTATTCGGAATCATAATACGTACGTCAATACCTGATAATGTAGCAATTTTAATAGCATCTAAAAAGCTAACATCAGGAATAAAATATGGTGTTTGAATATAAATGTATTTTTGGGCCATGTTAATAAGCTTTAAATAACCAATTTTAATCTGTTCCCAGTCAGAATCTGGTCCACTTGAAACGATTTGTAGACCTACATTGCCCTTTTTTGGGATAGCCGGAAAGTATCTATCTGAATACCCCATTTTTTGCTGTGCACATGCCTGATTCCAGTCTAATAAAAACCGTGTTTGTAGTGGATGTACAGCACTACCCTCAATACGTAAATGTGTATCTCTCCAATAGCCAAACTTCTTTTGTAGGCCTAGGTACTCATCACCTACATTAAAGCCACCAATAAAACCAATACGTCCATCAATAACAACGATTTTTCGGTGATTTCTAAAGTTTAAACGAGGGTTTAGAAGGGGGAAGATGGATGGGAAAAATACTTCTACCTCGCCACCTGCATTAAGTAATTCCTTGAAATGGCGCCTTTTAACATTTCGTGAGCCCATTTCATCATATAAAAGACGAACCTTTACACCTTGTTTTGCTTTTTTAATCAGCTTATCGACAATACGTGTACCTAAGTCATCTAAACGAAAAATATAATATTGGATATGGATATGATCCTTTGCTGCTTCAATATCTTTTAGTAGCTGTTCAAATTTATCTGCACCATCGTCAAAAATTTTAATGGAGTTGTCCTGCGTTAGCACTGCATTATTTGTTTTCAGATGCATATAAATCATTTCTTTATAATTTTCCGCATTCTCGATACGAAACTCGAATGTATCATCTCGAATCGCATCCATTTGATAGCTGATAAGATTATCGATCCCTATATCCTTCCGTCCTTCCCAACGGAATAAATGCTTTTTTCTTAGCTGTCGGCCAAGAAGTAAGTATAGAATAAAACCAGCTAATGGAAGGAAGAATAGTACGAGAATCCATGCCCATGTAGAAGTAGCATCTTTACGTTCTAAAAAAATAATTGTCAATGCTGCTAAAATATTTACAAACATAATTAAAGGTACTAGATATTCCACATCTGTAAAAATGCTCATTCCTGCACCTGCCTTTACTATATTTCACAATATATCCTAGTATAGCTTACTTCATTGGTGGAAAGAAGAGAAGAAATTTATCTGTAGGCACAAAAAAGGATTACTCCGGAATATGGAACGAAGTAATCCTAAAAATGATTAGTAATGCTCCCATTGAAATAAAATATCAGAAAAATCCTTTTGAAGTAGCTTTTCACGATTGATAAAAAATTTCCCTACACCACTATCTGCCCACATAATACCGAGTTCATCGTTTGAGTCAATTTGAAGTAACAAGACATCATAGCGTTGAAGGAGCTTTGATTCATGACGGATATCATCCTCTAAAAAATAACCATAGCCACCAATTTTAGCACCGGCTCCTAAAAAATGTTGCAGATAAATTTCCTGTAAATCAATATCTACCTGTGAAGGTATTAAATTAGGCAAATAACGTATAGCGCGATAATCTAAAGCAGATACAGGTTCCTGTGATGGTCTGAATTGTAATGCTAATTCTTGACGAATAGGGAACCAATCTTTTGAATATGTTATAAATTCTTGTTCAGGCATTCCCACTTCAGAATTTACAGTAGGGTAAAATCTAATTTTATAAAACTGCTGAAAAATGTCTTCGTGGTAATGAGCTGCATTCACAAAAATATTCGACGAAATATAAAACTGAAGAATACCTTGAGTTGGAAAATCCCTTAGTGGTGGCATTTCAGCAAAGTTGATTTGCGCTAATAGCCGCATTGGCTCACCTGTAATGTCTTTAGGATATGTCTGATAATACGGTAAATACGGTACACCAGCAAATTTACTTTCTGTTAAGGTCGTTGAATGCTTATAAGGTGTAATAATCATGGATGAAAGCAGTGTATTTTCAATTTCGAAACGAAGCAATTCTAGCTCTTTTGGAAGTAAAAGATTTGTGGTTTTATTCATCATGCAGAGCCCTCCGTTATTCCTCTTAAGCAGTAAATTATTTCTTATCAGTTCTTTATATTAGAGATTCTATGAACTTATAGCTTTAGTAAAGTATCATCTGAACAGTGTTATGGTTTATTTGAATTTTCTATGCCTTTAGGTATTATTTATGTTTCGTATTATGTTACGGCTTTTTTTGAACATTTTATTCAAGCCGTAAAGATTTATTTGAAGCTTTATAGATAAATATGATACTTATTGAAATTACAGCTATTGCTGCTGAAGTATAATAACCAAGGCTGGATTGCACTGTGAATAGCCAAGTGAAGAATAATGGACCTAGAATGCGTCCTAGATTATCCATGGAATAGGAAAGACCTGCAGCAGTTCCGTATTGGCCTCCTGATTCTTTCGATGACAGTGATACAACACACGTTCTTGCAAGTGCGTTGCCTGCAGTAAAGACACAAAGGGCAAGACCAGCCATAAATAAGTTAGCTGTTAAAGTGAATAACAGCATACCGATAGCAGTTATGATTTGGGCACCTATTATCCAGGCTGTCTCACTCCCATTTTTAATTCTTCTTACAACCCCACCTTGAATAGCTGCATCTACAAAACCGCTAAACATAAATAAATAACCAATTTGTAATGGGGTAATTTGAATGCGATCGATTTGAAACAGCTGGAATGTAGCCTCTACTCCAGCCAGCATAAAAGTAACTAAAAAAGAGAACATAAACAAATAACGCACTCGATATTGCAGCATTTTACCAGCGCCTTTTGGCACAATGGCGCGTTTATTTGTATCTTTTCGTTTTTCAGGTTCTTTTAAGACGAAGCTTGCATAAATAAATAATAGTGCAATTAATAGTGCTGAACTAGTAAAGGGTAATTGTAAACTATAGTGGCCTAGCATACCACCGATTGCTGGACCAAAAATAAAACCAAGCCCGATGGACATGCCCATTAGACCCATATATTTATTGCGGTCTTCCTCACTTGACATATCACCAACGAAGCCTGTTACTGCTGTATATAATGCGCCTGAGAATAAACCACCCACAACACGCGAAACGTATAAAATTACTAGATTATCTATAAATAAAGAGAAAATTACAAAGCTTAAACTAAAACCAACTAGACCCATTAAAATAAGCTGTTTACGTCCTACCTTATCAGAGAGCACGCCCCAAAGTGGTGCAGTGAAGAAACTTGCAAGGGAGTAAACTGTTAGTAAGCCGCCTACATGTAATTCGTCCCAATTATGCTGAACAATAACCTCTGGTAAGACAGGTATTATAATCCCAAATCCTAAATACACGAAGAATTGAACAGACATTAATAATAAAATTGCTTTTTTCATACAGTCCCTGCTTTCATACGATATTTCAGTATATATATTCTACCTCTCTTGAACTTGTTATTACAAGAAAACGGAAGGTAGAACATTGGAAGAAATCAGTAAAAGTTGTTTTCTCTCTGAACATGTCTAAGTTTTTATATCCATTGTCATATAGAATAGGAATTTAAATTTAGGGTATACTACTATAGGGTATATAAATCAAGTTTTATTTTTTTGATTTGGTGGTAATAGTGTAGGGAAGAAAAAATTTACATTGTAACATAAATGAAAAATTTTAAAGATAAGTTAAGTGGTATGATAAGAAGTGATATACTCGTCGGACATCATACACGTAGAAAGAAAAATGAAACTTTTTTGGAAATAAAACGTTATATTAATTCGAGGAAAGATTGAGGTGGAATGTATGAAAAAAGAAGTAGATTTGAAAAAGATTGTTTCGAATTTATCTAAGTTGGGTGTAACAGCCACTGTAACAAAGTCTCGACTTGAACTTTTAAAAGTGCTCACACCACCAACGCAAACACCGCAAGTTCAAGCTTAACTCGTACAAATGAAAATGGGTAGTCTCTCTGTAACGGAGACTACCCATTTTCATTATCTAAATAAGTTTGATCTCAATCATCTTCATCATGAGTAGTAAACATGTAGGTACGATAGTGGAAGCGCATGCTAAAGACCAGACCGATAGCGAGGGCGTTCCCCATTAATGAACTACCGCCATAACTAATAAAAGGTAGAGGAATACCTGTTATCGGTAATAACTGAATCGTCATACCAATGTTTTCAAATACGTGGAACGTAATCATGGCAATAATTCCAGCACATACATAGGTTGAAAACGGATCTTTTAATAATAACGTCGTTTTTGTTAAATGATAAATTAATAAGAAGAAAATACAGATAACAATACTAGCACCAACAAAACCCCATTCTTCGCCAATAACAGTGAATATGAAATCGGTATGGTTTTCGGCAACGTAAACTTCTCGTCCTCTGAAACCTTTACCAAAAATTTCACCAGAGCCAATGGCGTTGAGGGAAGTAATTAAATGATAACCTTCACTTGAAGAATACGAATAGGGATCTAACCACGAATAAATTCGGGCAAACTGATACGTCTTAAAGCCGAATGTTTTCTCTAAAAAATCCTGCATATAGAGCGCCATCCATAAAAGGGTACCACCAGCGATAGCTCCACCAAAAAGGGTTGGTAAAATTATTTTCCAGGATATACCTGCTACAATAATGATCGCAGCTGTAATGGCAAAAAATACAAGGGCTGAACCAAGGTCAGGCTGTTGCATAATCAGTGCTAACGGAACTATCAATGTAGCAGCAATTTTTGCTAATAATATAAAATCTGTTTTTAATGACCGTAATGAATAAAATTCATGATGCTTACTAATAAGACGGGCAAGTGCTAAAATGTAAAAAGTTTTCATAAATTCAGAGGGCTGCATATTTCCCATTGGAGTATGATACCAGCTTTTTGCACCGTTTACAGGTTCACCTATTTGTCCTTTGCCTTCAGGCATGAAAATAAGAAGTACTAACAGAGCGATACCTGCACCATACATATACCATGACATTTTTTTATATTGATCAGGCTCAAAAAACATAACTATACCAATTATTATTGCACCAATTACGTACCATTGTAGCTGTTTAGGAATATAGTTGATGCCGTACTGCCCGGATGTTTGTGCCGATGCAATGGCTAGCAAACTAATGACCAGGAAGGTAAAAAGTATAAAAGCAAGCGTCCAATCAAAACGATTCGCGAAATTTCGTTTATTTTCCATACAAGCCACCTATTAAAATAGTATCTCTTTATGAGTAAATCTGGTTTTATCCTATTTACTAAATAAGAGTAGTTGAACATCCATGCAATAGCATGTTTAACATTCACATTATAACGCAAAAAACACTTTTACGCCTGTGAATATTGTTAAGACGATATATAACATAAAATGTTTCAAAAAATTCAAGATTAGTCTTATAATGTAGTGAAGAATGGGGTGATGATTGTGGCTAAAAAATTGAAGTCAGCCGAGGATTTTATGTTCCATATTTATGTTCATATGAATGATGTCGATAAATTTGTCATTTTTAGCGGTCTGAAATTCTCGCAATTTGTGGCTGCTCTTGAACCACTGCATCACTTACTGTTATTAAAACATTCCTATGAAGACGGTTCTTTTAATATGCATACACAGTTTGATTATATACTCGACGGAGAAGTATCCCAGTTTGTAAAAAAAGCTGCGGAGTCTAAGGAATTATGCTGGGTAGATTTCATGGATGAAAAGAGGCTAGATCAATTAACGCCGATGGAGCAAGGGGAATTGTTGTATATAAGTCATAAAAAGGAACCCATTACTTCGCCTTTTTTTAATAAATTACAAAATAGATTTGTTTACTACTCTTCTGACCTAGAAAAAATGACTAAAATTTATTTTCGTCATTTAAGTGATTGGGACTTACTGATGGCTAATGTATTTAACAGTTTAATTCGAGAAAAAGAACGAAGCTCAGGCTTTTGGCGAAGGAAAGTGAAATCAAGTATTCCTTCTATTTCTCCTGAATTTTTACGTGCCTATCGGTCTTTTGCTAAAGATGGAGCACTATTGTCACTGTATAGAATTGAAAAACCAAAATTAGCCTATGGTATTGAAATTCGAAACCTATCGGAATATTCATTCCCAGATGAAGTGTGGGATGATTTAACCACAATTTTGAAAAATGAGCACGATGAATTGATTTATATTATTTAGCGATTCTTTCTACACGTAGAATGAATATAAACTTAAATCTCACCGTCAAAAATACGGTGAGATTTTTATGTCATTTGTCAAGACGTTTCATGATAAACTAATAGTACTCAAGAAGTATGTGGAGGGCACAAAAATGAAAAAAAGAATCGGTTTATTATACGGCGGAAAGTCAGCAGAGCATGAGGTGTCATTGTCGACGGCTCGTGCAGTCACTGGAGCTTTGAATTTCGAGGAGTATGAAGTATATCCGATTTTCATTACACCTGAGGGAGAATGGCGTCGAGGTGAACGTCTAGAAAAACCCGCAAGTACAATTAAAGAGCTACAATTTGGTGACGAAGCCACGATTCTAGAAAATAATATTACAGATTTCCTAATTGATAAAAACGGGGAAGCTACACAGTTTGATGTTATTTTCCCGCTGTTACATGGTACAAATGGGGAGGATGGAACTGTCCAGGGGTTACTTGAAGTTTTGAATTTACCGTATGTTGGTAATGGCGTGCTAGCATCATCAGCAGGCATGGATAAAGTAATCATGAAGCAATTATTTGAAATTGCTGGCTTACCCCAAGTGCCGTATACGTACTTCATTCGTAGCGAATGGGTGAACGAAAAGCATACGATTTTAGCTCGCTGTGAAGAACAATTGAATTGGCCAATGTTTGTAAAACCTGCAAACCTAGGATCAAGTGTTGGGATTAACAAAGCAACTAATCGTGAAGAACTGGTAACTGCAATTGACATAGCCCTGCAATATGATCGTAAAATTGTCGTTGAACAAGGCGTTGCAGCCCGGGAAATTGAACTAGCAGTGCTTGGAAATGACTTCCCAGAAGTTTCTGTACCTGGAGAAATTAAACCTATGACTGATTTTTATGATTACGATTCAAAATATAAAGATGGCTCAACAGCTCTTATTATTCCAGCGGAGCTACCTGCTGAAACAGTAACAAGCTTACAGGAGCTAGCAAAGCGTGCATTTAAAGCAATAGATGGAAGCGGGTTAGTTCGTGCGGATTTCTTTGTGACAGCTGAGAACAATATTTATATGAATGAAGTAAATACAATGCCTGGTTTTACGCCTGTGAGTATGTATCCGCTACTTTGGCAACATACAAATGTAAGCTATCCAGTGCTTATTGATCGTCTCATTACACTAGCAATCGAACGTTATGAAGAAAAACAACAGCTTCACTATAAAAAAGACTGAGTGGGATTATTGTGAAAAAAACATTAAAACAATTAGCTGCATGGTTAAATGATGAGGTGCCAGCTTTTGGTGATACAGAAGTAACAGGTATTTCAATTGATACAAGAACGATTCAGCAGGGAGATTTATTCGTGCCATTTCGAGGTGAACAGACAAATGGTCATAAATTTGTTATGCAGGCCTTTGAAAAGGGAGCTGGTGCCTCCCTTTGGCAGAAAGATGAACCAAATCCACCTCAAGATGTACCATTACTTTTTGTAGATGACTCAGAACTAGCCTTACAGCAAATGGCACATGCTTATAGAAGTGAGCATAAGGCGAAATTTATTGGGATTACTGGTTCGAATGGTAAAACGTCAACGAAAGATATTTTAGCAGGAGTGCTTACACCGTTTTTTAAAGTACAAAAAACAATTGGAAATTTTAATAATCAGCTTGGTCTCCCGATTACAATTTTACAGCTTGATGAAGATACAGATGTTGCTGTGCTAGAAATGGGAATGAGTGGCTTTGGAGAAATCGAATTTTTAACGAAACTTGCTCGTCCACATATGACAGTAATTACAAACATTGGAGAAGCTCATATGCAAGACTTGGGTTCACGCGCAGGAATTGCAAAAGCAAAATTTGAAATCGTTCAAGGGATGTCAGCAAATGGCGTGCTATTTTATGATGGAGATGAACCTTTGCTTAAAGAATTAGTTGAAAAAGAGCAAAATCTTCATGCGGTGGCATTTGGTTTAACGCCAGGGAACCTATTATATGCAGAAAATGTCGAAGCAACTACTAATGGCAGTAGCTTTACAGCACATGGTGTGATTGAAGGAAACTTCTTTATTTCAGTTCTTGGAAAGCATCAGGTGAAAAATACATTAGTAGCCATGTTAATTTCTCAAAAATTAGGTTTAAACGATGACCAAATTCGTGCATCCTTAAAACAAGTGACCCTCACAGATATGCGCATGCAGCAAGTGCAGGGAACAAATGGAGCATTATTTATAAATGATGCCTATAATGCTGCTCCAACATCTGTAAAGGCAGCTATCCAATTTATCGCATCTTCAACAATTCGTTCAGAAAAGTGGCTTGTGTTAGGTGATATGCTGGAACTTGGGCCAAATGAAAAGGTATTCCATGAGAATTTATCAGAGGATATTCAAGGTCAGGAAATTTCCTATGTTTGCTTGTTCGGTCCACGCATGGCTTATTTATATGATATTTTAAAAGAGCGTTTTGATGCGGAGCATTTATTATATGTTAAGGATGATTATGCCCCAATCATTGAAAAGCTACAGCAAGCTAACAAAGAGTCTATTGTTTTACTAAAGGGTTCTCGAGGGATGAAATTAGAAACAATATTAAAGGCTTTTACGTGATAAATGCTACAAGGAATCGGTGAGACAACATTCTCACCGATTTCTTTATAGAGGTGAAAGAAATGTCAGTAGGTATATTATGTATACACGGATTTTCAGGAGGTCCCTATGAGGTAGAGCCTTTTACTTCCTATTTACGAGCTCATACGGATTGGCTCATTGAGGAGCCTACTTTATCAGGTCACGGTGAGGAATTACAGATGCAAGGCTTTACTGCTAAGCATTGGCTAATGGATGCCGAACTCGCCTTTCGAGCACTGGCTAAGAAGGTAGATGAGGTTCTAGTAGTTGGGTTTTCAATGGGGGGAATTATTGCGCTATATCTTGCTAAACGCTATAAGGTGAAAAAGCTTGTGTTACTAAGCGCAGCTGCCAAATATGTAAGTCCCAAGCAATTGGTTAAGGATTTTAAAATGCTTGCGTCGGAGGCGTACCATCGCAATCTATCTAATAACGAGCTGTTTATACGATATCGACATAAGTTTAACAATGTACCTTTATCATCAACTATAGAATTTATGAAGCTTGTTCGAATGGTCGAGCCATACTATAAAGATATTGATATCCCTGTCTATATTGTTCAAGGAAAATTAGACGGAATAGTGCCTTATCAAACAGCTCAATTCTTATTTGATGAATTAATCTCAAACGATAAAACATTGTATTTTTCTGATAATGGTAAGCACCATATATGTTTCGACAAGGATTGTACTAAGTGGTTTTCTCAAGTTTTGACGTTTTTAAAGGGATAATGAAATAGTCAGATTATTACGACTCATGCGTTATCGTTGCATACGATTTAAAGCCATGTTAGACTAGTGTAAGCAATGGATACATTTTGTGCGAAGACTCTTCATATTTGGTTGAAGAGTACTTTTTTTTGAACACAACGGTTTTATTCTAAAGTGATTATTACGACAGAATCGAACCGCTCGGTAAAGACCGGGCTTTCCTTTTCATATAAGAGAGCTCTATATGAACATTATATAGAGGAAATTTTTAAGTAACGGAAACGTTCCACATAACAGGCTCGAGTTTGCCGACAACTTCATCTGAAAATGTAACCATTTGTCAACTTAAAAGCAAAAAAAGGAGAATGAGAAGTTTGACAAATTTTTCAGAATTAAATATTAGTGAATCTACATTACGCTCTGTAAAGCGTATGGGATTTGAAGAAGCAACACCAATCCAAGAAGGTACTATTCGTTTTGCTATCGAAGGCCGCGACGTATTAGGTCAAGCACAAACTGGTACTGGTAAAACTGCCGCTTTCGGGATTCCACTTATCGAAAAAATTGACCCAAAAAATCCAAATATCCAAGCATTAGTAATTGCTCCAACTCGTGAATTAGCAATTCAAGTATCAGAAGAGCTTTATAAAATTGGTTATGATAAACGTGTAAAATTATTATCAGTTTACGGTGGGCAAGAAATTGGCCGTCAAATTCGTGCACTGAAAAATAGACCTCAAATCATTGTTGGTACACCAGGACGTATTATTGATCATATTAATCGTCGTACGTTAAAATTAGAAGATGTGCAAACATTAGTACTAGATGAAGCAGATGAAATGTTAAACATGGGCTTTATCGATGATATTAATTCAATCTTAGAAAACGTGCCGACTGAGCGTCAAACATTACTGTTCTCAGCAACAATGCCACCAGCTATTCGCAAAATTGCTGAAACATTCATGCGTGATCCAGAAATCGTAAAAATTAAAGCAAAAGAACTAACAGTTGATAATATTGATCAATATTTTGTGAAGTCTGCTGAACGCGAAAAGTTCGATATTTTATCTCGTTTATTAAACGTTCACCAACCAGAGCTTGCTATCATCTTTGGACGTACAAAACGTCGCGTGGATGAGCTTGCACAGGCCCTATCAATTCGCGGATACTTAGCAGAAGGTATTCATGGTGATTTAAGCCAAGCAAAACGTATTTCAGTATTACGTCAATTTAAAGAAAATAAAATTGATATTCTTGTTGCTACAGATGTAGCTGCACGTGGACTTGATATTTCTGGTGTAACACATGTTTATAATTTTGACATTCCACAAGATCCTGAATCATATGTTCACCGTATTGGTCGTACAGGGCGCGCAGGTAAATCAGGTCTTGCAGTAACATTTGTAACACCTCGTGAAATGGGTTATTTACGTATTGTTGAGGAAACAACGAAAAAACGTATGACACCACTTCGTCCACCAACTTCTGATGAAGCTCTTGAAGGTCAACAACGGTTAGCTGTAGAGACGCTAGAAGGTCTTATCGCGAATAATAATCTAGGTGATTATCGTACATTTGCAGCAGAATTACTTGAAAATCATGATGCGCTTGATGTTGTTGCTGCTGCTCTTCGTACATTAACAAAAGAGCCAGATGATACACCAGTGACTATTACGGAAGAAAGACCATTACCGATGCGTCGTGAGCGTTCTTCTAACAATCGTGGCGGAGATCGTGGACGTAATAACCGTAGCTTTAACGGACGTCGAGATAGTGGACGTAGCGGAGACCGACGTGGCGGAAGTCGTCGAGATGGCGGACGCCGTGAAGGTGGTGCTCGTCGTGAAGGTGGACAAGGGCGCTCTCGTGCACCACGACGTCACGAAGATTAATTTCAGACTCCCACCTCAACAGATTGGGTACAATTCAAAATCTGGACGCATTTACGCCAGGGCAAAATTGATTATTACGAACCTTACAGTCAAAGTGGCTGTAAGGTTTTTTTCGTATATTTTGAAACAAAAGGAGCATTCAACTCGTATACGTAATTAAAGAAAGTGAGGGAACAACTTTGAGAGCAGAACCAATTCATAAAATTTCCCGAAAAGGGTTAACTGTGTGGCGTTTATATGGTGTATTACAAACAATATTGCTATTGATTGTGGCAGTAATTGCTTCCTACTGCACGTATTATTTTGAGTGGCCATCATTTATTTATTTCATTGCTGTAGCAGTAGTCTTACTGAGTGCTATTCTATCAGTTTACCTATTTCCAAAAATAAGGTGGGAACGCTGGCGTTATGAGGTCCGTGAGAATGAAATTGAAGTACAACACGGTTTATTTGTTGTTAAACGTACCCTTATTCCAATGGTGCGTGTACAGCATGTAGATACAACACAAGGGCCAATTTTAAAAAAATATGATTTAGGTAATATTTCAATATCAACAGCAGCAACTGTACATACGATTCCTGCGCTTGTGATGGATGAAGCTGATGGACTTCGTGCACGAATTTCGGAATTAGCAAGGGTGGCGGAAGATGATGTCTAAAGAAATTAATCGTTTACATCCAATATCAGCTATTATAACAAGTGCAAAAGTATTAAAAAGCATGATTTTACCTGTTGCTATTATTTTTGTTACGAATGGTTTTAAATTTTCGTTTAATTATAATAGTGATCATTTTTTAAAAACACTGTTATTACTCGGTGTTTGGGTAGTAGTAGCTGTACTTGCGGTTGTTAGTGGGATTATTAGATGGCGTACTTTTGTCTATTGGTTTGAAGACGGCGAATTACGTGTAAAGTATGGCCTGTTTGTTAAAAAGAAGCGTTATATTCCATTTGAACGTATTCAAAGTTTAAATTACAATGAAGGAATTTTTCACAGGTTATTTGGTTTAGTAAAGGTACAGATTGAAACCGCAGGAAGTAAGGATGGAAAGCCCGAGGCAGAGTTAACGGCAATACGTAAAGCGGCGGCTGATGCAATAGAGTTGGAAATGCGTCGAGCAAAAAAACAAATAGCGGAAGAAACTGAAGATGAACAGCCTGCTCAAATGACAGAGGAAGTGGTAGTTCCACAGATTTATCATATGTCCATCCGTGATTTACTAGTTTTGGCAACGACCTCGGGTGGAATTGGCGTCGTACTATCTGGTCTTGCAGCAATTGTCTCTCAGTTTTCAGATATAATTCCTTATGAAACTGTATTTCATGAGTTAGCTGACTTTGTTAAAATTGGAGCCTTTTTAGTTGCACTAACAGTAATGTTCATCTTAATCGTTGCATGGTTTGTTTCTGTAGTAATCACATTAATTAACTACTATGAGTACACAGTTAGAATTGAAGATGAAAAGTTAATCATTACAAAAGGGTTACTTGAGAAAAAACGAATTACTTTACCCTTAAATCGAATTCAGGCAATTCGTGTGGTAGAGAATCCATTACGTCAATTATTTGGATTTGCAACAGTGGTTGTTGAGAGTGCTGGAGGAAATGGTGAGAGTGGAAAAGATAAGAAGATTACTTTATTTCCACTTATAAAAAAACAGGCTTGTCTAGAAACGTTAGAGCAACTTTTCCCAGAAATGAACTGGCATCCAGAATTTATTCATTCTCCAAAACGTGCTCGTCCATTTTTCTATCGTATCGATTTTATTTGGCTCATCCCTATAATTGGTGCATGTAGTTACTTCTTGTATCCGTATGGTTTACTTTCACTGCTGCTGGTTCCACTTACAATACTTCTTGGGATTTGGCAGCATAAAACGGCTGGTTATATGATTGATGGAAAGCAGCTTACAATGCAATACCGAGTATTTAATCGTATTACATTTTTTATGGAGAAAAAACGTATACAATCTATTGAAAGCACTCAAACGTATTTCCAAAAAAGAAAAAATGTTATGTCTATTAAAGCTACAGTAATGTCTGGAATGACTGGAATGACTGGAAACGTTCCGAGCTTAGAACAGAAGGATGCTGAAACCATCTTATCCTGGTATGAGCATTAATCATATGGAAGGCTAACCATTTACAATTTTTTGTAATGGTTAGCCTTTTTTAGCTATAAATAAACAATAATAATTTATATAATAGAATATATCTAACAAAGGGGTGGATTTTTTGTTTAAATATGATATTAACGAAAATACGTATTTGAAATTGTTGGATTTAAACGATGTAGATGAGTTATTTACATTGACAGATCGGTCAAGGGAAACTTTGCGAGAGTGGTTACCTTTCGTAGATGATGTAAGAACGGTAGAGGATACAGAAAAATTCGTAAGAAATGCGATGCACCAATATGCTAATAATAATGGTATACAAGCAGGGATTTATTATGAGGGGAAACTTGCAGGAGTAATTGGCTACCATCAAGTGAATTGGCAGCATAGATGGACGAGTATCGGTTATTGGTTAGGAAACGATTTTGTTGGTAAGGGGTTAGTTACTAATTCAATGAAAGCTTTTATTGATTATGCTTTTAGCTATTTAAAGTTAAATCGTATAGAAGTACGTGTCGCTGTAGGGAATATTCGAAGCCGTACAATACCAAAAGTGCTTGGTTTTAACGAGGAAGGTCGTTTGAGAGACGCTGAATGGTTATATGATCATCATGTCGATCAGGTTGTCTACGGATTAACGGCAGCTGAATGGAAAAAACTAAAATCAACGAACGAGAATACTATCGTTTTATAATTGATAAAAGATAAAGTAAGAGGAGCATCCGTTTTCATAAGGATCCTCCTCTTTGTGCCTGCTATTTACCTGCCATTTTTTGTTTACGCCAGCTTAAAATTCTTTTGGGGTGTAAATAAATCAACCCAAGAATGAATCCAGTGACTAAGCCCCCTATATGTGCATAGACATTCACATTTGGCTGTATAAAAGTCATAATGACACTGATTACAATGATTGGTAAGATTAGCTTGCGGAGCATAGGCATTGTGCGGCGTGTATAATAAACAAGCGCCCCAAAAGCACCAAAAATGCCAAAAATAGCCCCACTTGCACCGAGACTACCATAGCCACTATCATTATTAAGTAGATAGGTAGCCATGTTTCCTACAATGCCGGATAATAAATAAATTGTTATAAAACGTGCCTTACCTGCAATTTTTTCAAGCTCTGGCCCGAAAATATACAATGAAAACATATTAAAGAGCACGTGTAAGAAGCCGGCATGTAAAAACATTGCAGAAAAAATACGCCACCATTCACCGTTCTGGATTAGGAAATTTATTTGGATTCCGTAATTCAATACAAGTACCCCAACACCAGGTAAAATAGTTAATACATAAAAAATTAAATTAATCGCTATAAACATAGAAACAACAGGGTAATACTTTGTGTATTGCTTAAAATTTTCTGTTCTACTAAACATGGCTCCACCTCAATTTACAATTATTATACATGGCTTTTTAGCAATAGGAAAAGGAGAAGTTCAAATGATTAAAGGAATTGGTCTCGATATTGTAGAAATTGAACGTATTGCTAAAGCATTGACGCGAACAAATAAATTTAAAGATCGGATTTTATCTGAAAAGGAAAGAGTTTTATTTGATGCACATTCAGAAACTCGTAGAATAGAATTTTTAGCTGGGCGATTTGCTGCTAAAGAGGCATTTTCCAAGGCTTTAGGAACGGGTATTGGCGAGCAATGCAAGCTTCATGATATTGAAATTTTAAGAGGAGAAGCTGGGAATCCTGTTTTATATTTTAAAGGAAAACTTGTAAATGGGTTTGTTAGTATCACACATACTAAGCAATACGCAGCAGCGCAGGTAATATTGCTGCTGTAAGTAATAGTGAATATCGTGCTGCCATAAAAAAGACGCTCTACCTTCTGTAAATTCTTTGAACATTAAAGATCAATTTTGCCCTGGCGTAAATGTAGCTATGCTTTCGATACAAAAAAACATTTGCTGAATGAAGATAAATATATTGCCTGCTCTTCTGATGACATAACTGACAAATAAGGTTCATATATTGTCGTAGTGGATTTGAAAGAAGAAAGGGTGAAAGCGTGGGCAACCGTATAGTTAAATGGCTCGTCTTAATTTGTACAATATTACTTCTGTCGGCGTGTGGTACAGCCTCACAGGAAAAAGTGTTGAAGAAGGTTAATGGTAAATGGGCAGAGACAAATGGTTATGAGTTAAATGCCTCGATGGAGATTAAATCGGGTGGAGAGCCTAGAAAATATGATGTAACAGTTTGGCATACTAAACCTGACTTTTATCGAGTAGAAGTAGTAGAAAGCGGGAAAGATGTTTCGCAGATGATAGTACGAAATGCAGATGGAGTGTTTGTAGTTACACCGACATTGAACAAAATGTATAAGTTCCAAAGTGACTGGCCAAAGAAAAACAGTCAGGCATATTTAATAGGTGCTCTAGCAGAAGATTTAGCTGAAGATAAAAATGTTGTCATGAAAGAGCAAGAAAAAGCATATATATTTGAAGCGGCTACTAGAAATAGCTATAAAAATAGTATGCCTCATCAGGTGATTACAGTAAATAAGAAAACATTGCTTCCAACTTCCGTGGTCATTATGAATGATGTAAAGGAAGAACAAATTCGTATCACATTTAAAAATATCAAATTAGGTGTTCAGCATGCAGCCAAGGAATATGCAGTTGAGCAATTTACGGAAACAGATCAAACAAAAGGTGAACAAGCTGCTCCTACAGAAAAGGATGACAAAGGCGAAAAAGACGGTAAAGAAGCAGTAGGTGCTGAAATTGAAAATAAAGAGTTCCAAACAAATTACCCTGTTGTTAATTGGGAAAATACGAAGATGACGGAAGAAAAGGTTATTCGTGAGAACGGTATGGATCGTGTCATCTTAACATTCGAGGGTGACAAACCATTTACAGTTATGCAACAACCAGCTACCAAAGAGAGTGCGATGTTACCAGTATCTTCACCAGGTGATCCAGTAGATTTAGGCTTTACAATCGGTGCGATAACAGATACATCTATTAGTTGGGAAAAGGATGGGGTTGCATTCTTTGTTGCATCAAGTAAATTAACTCGTGATGAAATGATAGAAGTTGCTACTTCTATGACGATAAGTAGTATGAAGTAACTTTTTGTAGCTACAGCTTTCAAATCACTGAAAGCTGTAGCTTATTAAGCTAAATAGTGATTAAACACTGTTTAGAAAGTGTTAAGTTGTATAATATATTCTAGAAGTTATAAAAAGCAGTTAAGTACAATAACTTGTCAATTAGAAAGAATTAAACGAATTTATGGCAATACATAATGTTTTAATAAAAAATAAAGAGGGTATCCTAATGATGACACAGCAGCATTTTAGACCAACAAAAGCAATTATAGACTTACAAGCAATCCAACAAAACATACAAAATTTGAAAAAACTACTTCGACCAAATGTTCAAATTATTGCTGTAGTAAAAGCCAATGCATATGGTCATGGAGATGTAGCTGTTGCTAAAGCAGCCTTAGAAGCAGGCGCTACTATCCTTGCCGTAGCAACACCAGACGAAGCATTACATATTCGAGCACATTTTGAAGAACCTGACATACTAGTTTTAGGTGCATCTCCAGTTTCGTTTGTGCCTTTTGCAGCTCAAAAGCGCATTATTCTTACGGTATTTGCAAGTGAATGGGTCAAGCAGGCTGCTCCGTTAATAGCGCACGAAGCAGACCCGTTACGACTACATATAAAAGTAGATAGTGGAATGGGGAGAATCGGCGTTCGCTCTGAACAAGAGCTTTTGGAGCTTTCTAACACAATTCTAACAGCAAATAATATGAAACTTGATGGGATATTCACGCATTTTGCAACAGCAGATGAGGAGGATACATCCTACTTCGATAGACAAGCTCATTTCTTTGAGCAATGCCTATCTGCTTTACCTGAAAAACCTAGACTTGTCCATGCCTCAAATACAGCTACATCTTTAGTTAAAGGCGCTCATTTCCAATATGACGCTGTCAGATATGGTATTTCAATGTATGGATTATCGCCGTCGCCATATGTGGAAGGTATTCTACCTTTCCAATTACAGCCTGCGTTTACACTTGAAAGTGAGCTTGTCCATGTGAAGCAAGTACAAGCAGGAGATTCTGTTGGCTATGGAGCTACGTATGCTGCCCCTTCAGATTTGTGGATAGGAACGATACCAGTAGGCTATGCAGATGGGGTAATTCGTAAACTAGGCGGTCAAGAAGTATTAATTGATGGTCAAAGAATGCCGATAGTTGGACGAATTTGTATGGACCAATGTATGGTTGCCTTACCAAAAGCATATGCTATAGGGGAGAAGGTAACACTTATTGGTCATCAAGGGAAAGATGTCATCTCAATAGATGAATGGGCTGTTAAACTTGAAACCATTAATTACGAAGTACCATGCATAATTACAGCAAGAGTACCACGAGTATACGTTTAGTTGATTATAAGCAGGCACAATAAACAAAAAACTTTCTTTCATAATTGGTGAATGATAAACACTGGAGAAAATATCACCAAAAATTTAATTTGCTGATTGGACTAATAAGGTAAATCGGCATATACCTTCGACAACCTACATATTTTTACAACTTGTCCTTTAAATTGTCAGATATTTTGTCATTTCATGTCTTTTCAACAATATCTTTCAATGATAGAATGAGTAGTAATGAAAAGTGGATGGTTCCGTTGGAGGTGCTTGCTGTGTACGAGAAAAAGTTAAGAGAAGCTACAATTGCTGTTCAGGATAGACTATTTCTACAAACAAAGGAAGTAATTGAAGGTGAATCGTTTGCGCGTATTTTGTCGCGCAATATTTTAATGCAGGAGCAACCAAATCAAATACGGGAAGCTATGATGAAAGGATATGTTGAAATGTCTCATATAAATCTGATGATTGCAAGTGAATGCTTGCATGCGGAGTATGAAGCACAACATATGGTGGAGCGTCTCGTTAGCGGGGGATGACACTTTGAATGTAAAACGTGGTGACGTTTTTTTTGCAGATTTATCGCCGGTAATTGGGTCCGAGCAAGGAGGGACTAGACCGGTGCTGATTATTCAAAATGATATTGGCAATCGATTTAGTCCGACTGTCATCATCGCAGCTATAACTGCACAGATTCAGAAAGCAAAGTTACCGACTCATGTTGAAATCAATGCTGAAAAGTATGGTTTTGAACGTGACTCGGTTATTCTGCTCGAGCAAGTGCGAACAATCGATAAGTCAAGATTGACAGATCGTATTACGCAGCTTGATCATGCAGTAATGGAGAAGGTTGATGGTGCACTGATGATTAGTTTAGGGCTTGTCAAATTTTGATATACATATATGTATAGAGGCATCGAGATGATTTTTCATCTCGATGCTTTTTTGAATGAAACTCTCAAATACTACATTTCCATAAATTGAATTTGTTATTTGAAAATGGTATTAATAGATTTAAGGGGAAAATAAAATATTATTCAAAATAGATTTTTGAAAAAATTAAAGAAAGGTTTATGAAAATATACATAGAATATACCATTTATAAGATTTATGAAATGAGATTAAAACAAATAAAAATTCAGGTCGAATATAAGTGTACAGAATAACTCCGAAAGGAATTGGGGGGACAACGGTGGCAAAGAGGTCTTCGGTTGAAATTATTACTGAATGGGATATAGTTACAGCAAGACAACTGGGGCGCAATGAAGCAAGGGCACTTGGATTTGGCACTGTTGATCAGGCTAGAATAACTACAGCTATTAGTGAATTGGCTCGAAATATATACTTATATGCAAATGTTGGCTTCATTGAAATCGAAAAAATTGAAACGGACGCAGAAAAGAAAATAATTATTATTGCAACTGACCAAGGTCCTGGAATAAAAGATGTTCGCAAGGTGATGGAGGATGGTTACTCTACTTCTGGAGGACTTGGAGCAGGTTTACCAGGCGTAAATCGTTTAATGGATACAATGACCATCCACTCTGTTATTGGAGAGGGTACTACCATCAGAGCTGAAAAATGGCTGCGATAGGATGTGGTAATGTTGGACCGATTAGAGTCACAGTATAAGAAAATTTTGTCGGATTACTTGACTGACCAAACAGAGAGAAATTTATATATAGCTCAAAACTTCACACGGCAGCTAATCCAAAAAAATGTTTCTCCAGAGGATGTTGTAAGTATTCACAAAAACGCAGTCAGCAAAATATTACCTGATAGAATGAGAGAGGAACAATCAGCATATGATTTTCTAATTGAGGTAATGGTCCATTATGGCATGGCACATAGGGAGCACCAAAGCTTATTGCAAAAACAGGCTGAATATGAATTGGAAATGAAAATCGCTACAAACATTCAAAAAACATTACTCAAAACGGTTGTACCGCATTTAACGGATGTTGACATAGGAATGGTATCAATTCCAATTCGCAAAATGAATGGGGATTATGTACATTTTTTACATGGCCGGGAGGATTATTTGAGTGTAGCGGTGACAGACGTAGTAGGAAAAGGGGTTCCAGCTGCTTTATGTATGTCTATGGTGAAATATGGTCTTGAAACATTAGAATATACGTATAAAGATCCTACATATGTGCTAGAAGTTATTAATCGAGTAATTGAAAAAGGCGTGGATGATAGTATGTTTGTTTCCATGTTTTATGGCTGTTTGGATCTACAAAAAAATACTTTTTCCTACGCTTCAGCAGGTCATGAGCCAGCGCTACATTATTGTGCAAGACGAGATGAATTCTTTACTTTGGAGGCAAAAGGTCTATTACTGGGTGTACTGCCTGAAACAAAGTATATATATAAAGAAATTACTTTAGAGAAAAATGATATCATCCTGATGATGACAGATGGTGTTACTGAATTTAGATCACATGAAGAATGGAACTCGCGAGATATTATTACAGCATTGATTGCAAAGAATAAGCATTTGACAGCCCAAGAGCTATGTAATCTTCTTTATAAACAAATTGAGGAGCTACAGGATTTTAAACTATCGGATGATTTTACAGTTGTTATTTTAAAAAAATAGAATGTAGAAGGTTTAATTTTTTTCATAAGTGGGAAATGAAATACAGTCTAACAAATATGGTGGAGGTGTGCTATATGGACGTGGCAATACATTTTAAAGAAATTGATTATAAATTATATGGATTTGTAGAGGGTGAAATAGATACCTTTACTGCTTCAGTTCTACGTGAGGAGCTAGAGGCTATAAAAATTACTGAAGGGTTAGAAATAGAACTTAATTTATCAAAAGTAAATTATATGGATAGTACAGGTTTGGGTATTTTTGTAGCCTTTTATAAAAAAGCATTACGTGAGAATGGAAAAGTAAAACTTGTTGGTTTATCGAATAGATTACAACGGCTATTTGAAATTACTGGATTAAGCGATTTAATGGATATTGAAACTGATAAAAAGGTGGAATTAAAATAATGAAGGAATTTGATTATATTGAAATAAGGGTTCCTGCAAAACCGCAATTTGTCAGTGTAATTCGGTTAACGGTTTCTGGCTTAGCTAGTCGAGTTGGTTTTAATTATGATGATATCGAGGATTTAAAAATCGCAGCAAGTGAAGCAGTTACAAACGTAGTACATCATGCATATAAGGATGATGAAGAAGGTGAAATCGTTATTGGATGTGCTCTGTATGAAAATAAACTCGAAATGATGGTTGCGGACTATGGAAATAGTTTTAATTTTGAAGAGATTAAGTCAAAAATTGGGCCATATCATCCTGGAGATTGTATAGCTGGTTTACGTGAAGGTGGTTTGGGACTTTATTTAATGGAAACTTTGATGGATGAGGTGATGATTAATAACGATGGTGGCGTAACTGTCTTTATGACAAAGTATGTCACTAGGGAGCAGGTGGAAAAAAATGTCGAAAGAATCACTACATAAGTCTTCGTCTAATGAAGATGTATTAGAGTGGATTGCATTGTACCAATCAACTGAGGATGATGAAGCGCAAACAAATTTAGTGATTCATTATCGATATTTAGTTGAATCCATAGCACGCAAGTATTCGAATGGAAAATCTTATTATGATGATATTGTTCAAGTAGGTATGCTAGGATTACTTGGTGCAATTAGACGTTTTGATCCCAATGTTGGTAGAAGTTTTGAGGCATTTGCTGTACCAACGATTGTTGGAGAGATTAAACGTTTTTTACGCGATAAAACATGGGACGTTCATGTACCAAGACGTATAAAAGAGCTGGGACCGCGAATTAAAACAACAGTGGAAGCGCTGACCATTGAGTTGCAGCGTTCTCCATCTATTAAAGAAATTGCAGATCAATTAGAAGTGGAAGAGGAAGAAGTTCTTGAGGCTATGGAGATGAGTCGTAGTTATCAAGCTCTTTCTATGGATCATTCAATAGAGTCAGATTCAGACGGAAGTACAGTAACCTTGTTTGATATAATGGGTAAAGTAGATGATGGCTATGAAATAACCAATAAAAGATTAATTGTTTCTGATGCCATGAACGTTTTAAATGATAGGGAAAAACAAATCATTCAGCTTACATATTTAGAGCAACTTAGTCAAAAAGAAGCTGGAGATCTATTAGGAATTTCTCAAATGCATGTATCTCGAATACAAAGAAAAGCAATAAAGAAATTACAGGAGGTTATCTTAGCAAGTGGTGGCGTTTCGCTCTAAACGTTTAAATAAAGGCATTTTTGCTAAAATTACAAAGGTTATCATGTCAGTGTCATTGAAATAGTTTACTCTATGTTTAGAGTAGACTATTTTTTTGCATTTTTAGTAAAGTGTAATGGTAAAATGAAAAGAAAAAAGGTAGTGATGATGTGGATCAAAAGCAATTGTTACAGCTTATTGCAAAGGATGTTGCAATCAAGCCAGGCCAGGCAGAGGCTGTTATTAAATTATTAGAAGAGGGAAATACCGTACCGTTCATAGCACGCTATCGAAAAGAAGCTACTGGGTCCCTTGATGAGGTGCAAATTAAAGCTGTAGAGGAGCGTTATCACTACATACAGCAGCTTGAGCATCGCAAAGAAGAGGTTATTCGATTAATTCAAGAACAAAATAAGTTAACACCGGAATTAGAACAAGCTATCCAAGCAGCAATTGTTTTACAGCGGGTAGAAGATCTATATCGACCGTATAAACAAAAGCGTCGTACCAAGGCAACAATTGCGAAAGAAAAAGGATTAGAACCTCTTGCGGATCTTTTATTAGAATATCGCTCTGATACATTAGCGCAATTAACTGTCCAATTCATAGATGGGGAAACCGTTGTAAACACAGAGGATGCATTAGCTGGTGCAAGAGATATTTTAGCCGAGCGTTTTGCTGATGACGCAGCAATTCGTGAGAAAATTCGTGCGTATTCATGGAAAGATGGTCTACTCGTAACTAGTGTGAAAAATGCGGAGGCAGATGATAAAAACGTTTTTGAAATGTACTACCAATATGAAGAACCTGTAAATCGTATTGTTCCTCATCGTATTTTAGCGGTAAACCGGGGAGAGAAAGAAGAAGTTTTAAAGGTAGCCATAAATGTTCCGGTAGATCGTGTATTAATGATTATGTGGAAAGAGTGGATTCCGGCAACTGGTTCTTCTCCAGCAATTGCTGAGGTAAAGCTTGCGATTGAGGATTCTTATAAACGCTTAATCCAGCCTTCAATTGAAAGAGAATTACGAAATGAGCTTACTGAAAAGGCTGAAGCGCAGGCTATTCATATCTTTTCAGAAAATCTGCGCAATCTGCTTTTACAACCACCTATGAAAGGGAAATATGTATTAGGTGTAGACCCTGCTTATCGTACCGGTTGTAAGCTAGCAGTTGTTGATGAAACAGGGAAAATGTTAGAGGTTACAGCCATTTATCCTCACCCTCCTAAGCCTGACGTAGCAAAATCAAAGGCTGTTGTAAAGGAATTATTAGCAAAATACCCAATTCAAATAATTGCTATTGGTAATGGGACTGCCTCACGTGAAACAGAACAATTTATTGCTGATGTTATAAACGAGCTTGCTACCGAAATAGCCTATGTAATTGTCAATGAAGCGGGTGCATCTGTTTATTCTGCCTCAGAGATTGCACGGGCAGAGTTCCCAGATTTACAGGTAGAGCAGCGTAGTGCTGTTTCTATTGCACGTCGTCTACAAGATCCTTTGTCAGAGTTAGTGAAAATTGAGCCTAAGGCGGTTGGGGTAGGTCAGTACCAGCACGATGTATCACAAAAGAAATTGACTGAATCCTTAACATTTATCGTAGAGACAGCCGTTAACCAAGTTGGTGTAGACGTTAATACTGCCTCAGCCTCTTTATTACAACATGTTTCTGGGTTATCAAAAACTGTTGCAGAGAATATTGTGAAGATGCGAGAGGATAATGGGCAGTTCACCACACGTGCTCAATTAAAGAAAATTCCACGACTTGGGGCAAAAACGTACGAACAAGCAATTGGTTTCTTACGAATACCTGAAGCAAAAAATCCGTTTGATGCAACGGGTATTCACCCAGAAAGCTATAGTTTGGCTGAGCAAATATTAGATGTTGCACAAATAAATAAAAGTGAACTTGGTACACAGAAGGCAGAAGAGGCGATTGCTAACCTAGATGTGCAAAATTTAAGTGAGGTACTTGATATTGGGGTGGTTACAATTCGTGATATTGTCGATACATTAATGAAGCCAAGCCGTGACCCACGTGATGCATTCCCACAGCCACTATTAAAAACAGATGTATTAAAGATGGAAGATTTACAAGTTGGCATGGAACTACAAGGGACAGTCAGAAATGTTGTTGATTTTGGAGCTTTTATTGATATTGGTGTGAAGCAGGATGGGCTTGTGCACATTTCTAAATTGCAAAAAAAGCGTATTAAGCATCCTCTAGAAGTAGTTGCGCTAGGAGATATTGTAACAGTTTGGGTAGAACAAATTGAAGTGAAAAAAGGGCGCATTTCATTAACTATGTTGCCTCCTAAAAATCAAATAATGGAAATGTAATAAATTCAAACCACACTGTCTATACTACGCAGTGTGGTATTCTTGTTGTTAGAGGTGATCTTGATATGAACAATGAGGAACTTCAAAAGCTTGTCAGTAGAATATCATTAGAAAGTTTCCAAAAGCCCTTCATGCATCTAGCATATTTTAATGCAAGGTTACGCTCTACTGGTGGGCGTTATCTCTTACAATCACATAATATAGAAATTAATCCAAAAGCATATGAATTGTATGGTCTTGAGGAAGTAAAGGGGATCGTTCGTCATGAGCTTTGCCACTATCATTTACATTTAGAGGGTAAGGGTTACCAGCATCGAGATAAAGATTTTCGAGAATTATTAAAAAAAGTAAAAGCTCCCCGGTTTTGTTCAACTCTTCAGACACCTAATACTTTGCGAAAAAAGCAACGTCGACTCTATACATATTCGTGTGTTAAATGCCAACAGATATATGTAAGAAAGATTAGAATGAATGTCGAGAAATACTGCTGTAGCAAATGTTTAGGACGTTTAAAATTACAAGAATAAAAAAACTTTAGAAAAAGGGTTGACGTTTACTTGATGTGTCACTATAATAGTAAAAGTCGACAAGATAACGACAACAAATTACATGAATTATTCCGAAGTAGCTCAGT
>NZ_DKJS01000068.1:42621-42944 GCF_002455205.1 Lysinibacillus sp. UBA6686
CGAGTCCTGCCTTCGGAGCCATGGCCCCTTGGTCAAGTGGTTAAGACACCGCCCTTTCACGGCGGTAACACGGGTTCGAATCCCGTAGGGGTCATTTCATTCGTAATATTTTTAAAAATGTAGTAATATTGGTCCCGTGGTGTAGCGGTTAACATGCCTGCCTGTCACGCAGGAGATCGCCGGTTCGATCCCGGTCGGGACCGCCACTTATTGGGGTATAGCCAAGCGGTAAGGCAACGGATTTTGATTCCGTCATGCCTAGGTTCGAATCCTAGTACCCCAGCCATTCATTTCTTAATTAGAGCCATTAGCTCAGTTGGTAG
>NZ_DKJS01000053.1:0-18261 GCF_002455205.1 Lysinibacillus sp. UBA6686
TTTTCGTGTAAACTTGTCCATGTGTATGTCCTTTATTTTGGATTTGGATGGTTTACTACCGCCCAACCATTATAAAGGATTTTTTTATGTCAGGATTGGATTACAGAAAATTCAGACTTAATGGAAACGTTGAATTATTTTAATGCGACGCTAGTGATATTTTTTGTTTAAAATAAAACAGCTTGCGATTATAAAAATGAACAAGCTGTTTTTTTATTCTTGCTTATACCTATTAAAAAAAATGAACAAATCTCTTGTTCGTTAAAATATAGCCCTATACCATTGGAAATATTAGATTCAGTAGGATAAAGCATACGCCTTCTAAGCATATGGTAAGGATCGAATCCCCCTTGGGTATGGCTAGTTGATTCGAAATAATTTCAACACATCTACAAAAAAATGGTGTAAATCCAAATGTGGATGGATAATTAATCTTTCAGAAGTAATGGTGAAATATAAAAAACATAGGCTTTAAATAAACCATAAAAAGCCACTTCAAAATGGGTAGTCTCTAATAAATGTTTAACAATGTGTTCATATCTAATCATATATTCTAAATAATCTTTCAGAAGTAATGGTGAAACATAAAAAACATAGGCTTTAAATAAACCATAAAAAGCCACTTCAAAATGGGTAGTCTCTAATAATGTTTAACAATGTGTTCATATCTAATCATATATTCTAAATAGAGGTGCAAAATGAGCGACGATTTGTTAAAAGAATTGATACAAGAGAATGATTATATTGAGTATTTACATGAATTTGCAAAGAACTTGAAGGTCAAAGTGATAGGGGTGTTGTAGTTCTATCTGTTTCAATACTTGAGGAGGTTCTTAAGAAAGTATTAGAAGCAGCAGTCCTAGATGATAAAGGTCTATTTAAAAAATTGACGAATATAAATGGGGCATTTGGCAATTTTGATAATAATATTCATATTTGTAGAGCTTTTAATTTAATTTCAAAGACAGACTTTGAGTTGTTATTATCAACACAAAAAATAAGAAATAAATTTGCACATCAGGTACGTGGTATTTCGGAAAATCAGTATATTAGTAAATTGTGTAATAATATGAGTCTTCCGAAGAATTTGCACACCCTTAGAAATAACTCTAGATAGAAGTGGTAAAACATATGAGGAAATAAAATTTAATATCGAAACAGAGTTATCTTATATAGAAGAACTTAAAACAAAATGATTCTTGCGCCAAGGAACCAACTTCATAGAACTGGCTCTGCCAAACGGAGGCTATCATGCCCACCACTCCATGTAAAGCCGTTCTTCGATGGTTGTTATATATACTACTTTTTAAATTGAGCTGGTGTAAGATATCCAAGAGTTTGGTGAATGCGAATATTATTGAACCAATTCACATAATCCCAAAGTTCAAGCTCAAGTTGTTCCTGTGTTAAGAAAGTACGTTGGTAGACAAATTCAACTTTGAAACTCTTGTATGTAGCTTCTACGACGGCATTATCATACGGACATCCTTTTGCGCTTAGTGAGCGTTGGATTCCAAACGTTTCAGTTGCTTCGGTCATTAGTTTATTATCAAACTCTGAACCTCGATCTGTATGAAAAAGTTGCACATTTGTTAAGTTTCCTTTAATACTACTTAACGCTTTATAGACAAGCGCTGCATCTTTATTCGGTCCAGCACTTGCACCGACAATTTCGCGATTAAAGAGATCGACAAATAAGCATACATAGTGCCATTTTTTCCAGACCCGTACGTATGTCAAATCACTGACTAAAACTGATAATGCCTTTTCTTGTTCAAATTCACGATTTAGCACATTGGCTACTGGTGCTTCATTACTTCGATTTTTCTACGGTTTAAAATAGGCGACCGTGTAGTTAGAGACAAGGCCTAGATGTTTCATGATTCGACTAATTCGTCGTCTTGAAACGATCTTATTCTGCTTTTCTAGTTCTTTTTTTATTTTATGTTTCCCGTAATTATCACGGCTTTGTTTGAAGATGACATAAATAGCCTCTTGTAAATCAGCTTCTTGTGCTTGTCGTTCATCGTCTTCTCGTATTTTTAAGTGGTAGTAATATGAACTTCTTGGAATTTGTAGGACGTCGCACATTGCTGATACCGAATATTTGTGAGCGTTGTGCCGAATCACATCTATTTTCGTCCCATGATCAGCGCTGTTTGCTTTAAGATATCGTTCTCCATTCGCAGTCGTTGTACTTCTTTGCGTAGCTCTACAAGTTCATTTTCTTCCTGTGAACGGTTATCTTCTGCCTTAAAAGAACCAGTCTCTTGATGGTTTTTAATCCAACGATCCATTGCAGATGGAGTAATATCATACTCTCTCACAATATCTGCACGAGATTTACCATTTTCATATAGCTTCACCATTTGAAGTTTAAAATCGGCTGTAAAAGTTCGACGTTGACGTGACATGAAAACATGCTCCTTTAGGTTAGTAATTATAGTGTACTAGCCCTTATAGAATCTGTCTAACTTAGTGTAGCCTATCCAGTAGAACGAAAATGGCTTTTGAGTTCTAACAAGATTGATAAAGAATTCTAGAAATTCATATTTCCATCTATGCATCGGATTGCTTTCTTGAAAAATTATATAAAGGATAATCAGATTGTAAATAAAGTCATTAAGGAAAGTACTTTGTAAGCCCGATTTATACAAAATAGGCGCACCTTTTCAGTCAAGCCGTATATCATTGATTTTTTATCAAATGTACGGGTATTCTATTTTATACATGCGGCTTGGATGTTTTTTGACCAAGGCATGTAGTGATTTAAAATGTCTAGATTTCGATGGATATCCAGATTTGGTAAATCCGTCATTAACTTCATCAGGTATTGAAAGAGGTCCACACCATTTGCTTTGGCCGTTTCTGCGACGCTCAGGCAGATGACGTTTGTTTTTGCACCTGCTTCACTGACAGAGAAAAGCCAATTTTTTCTCTCTATGATGTTGGTATAAATGGCATTTTTGGCTAGGATATTATCTATTTCAATACGCCTATCATTCAATAATGCTTTCAGATCATTCAATTGATTGAATGTGTATTCATAGCCTTTACAAGCACATTTTTTCCATAGAACGGCAATTTTTCAATCCAATCCAGAAATTTTTCACCGATCGGTTTCGAAGTTTTCTTAGAGTCGGTATAAATTATCGCAATATTTTCCGCCGGTTTCTGTTTTTACTATCTTCCTTCAACCAATAACGACGGACATGTGCCCAACAATTGGCGAGGGTTGCACCTTCTAGTTTGCTGTGAGTAGAATAACCATCACAAACTATTGTGCCAGTATAACCTTTCGTAAAATCTTCAAAGACAGACCGTGCTCGTGATAACGAACTCTGAAATAGAATAATCATGGGACCTTGGCTCGGTACACCTAATTGTAGGCATTCGATTGACCGGACTTTTCATTCGAACGCCTTAATAATTTGTGCATATGTTTCATCGACATATAAAACAGATTTCACCATCATGATTGATTTCGATTGTTCGTAAACAGGTAATAACCAATCTTGAGCTGCGCGAATGATCCAGTTTGAAAGGATTTAATCATTCATATGTAAGCCATGATGTTCCCATTTCTTTACCTGACGGTAAAGAGGTAAGTATTATCATAGATAAGTTTTGGCAAAACGCTTGGGCCTGCAATACTATGTTGAATGACAGGGTGTGGCGCTTTCCCACGTTTAATCTGGGCTTTTGGGATGAATCGCTTATGTAGCTTTTACATTCGTAAGCATGTTCAACGTGTTGAACTTTCATCATCATTGCGGGAATGGATTTCGCTTTTTCACATGTGATATTTGCGCCAATTTCAATCATTTGTCCATGGCAATAGTCGTACTTCGTACTGTCTGGATGATAGTGAACCGTTTCAATTTCTAAGCGATCATGAAGTGAATCATTGCGCTTTTTCTTATATATTTTATTTTACGTACAACAGTATAGGAAATTATGTGAGTGCTTTATTCTTCTGTGTGCTCAGAATCACTAAAAGACTGTACATCATCAAATAATGATCCTTGTTCGTCTGGTGCAGTGTATTTTGTTTTCTCGATTTCAATATGTTTCAAGCTGTTCTTCAAGAAGTTTAATTAATTTCTGTTAAAAGAAGCTTTCACCAAAACATTCACCGTTTTTCGCTCGTATAAAATTCTGTATTATACCATTTGAGAAAGTGAATTTAGAATACACCTTTTGGTGTTTTTTTATTGCCCTTGACTGCTGTAGTGATAAACCTTCTAAAAGCCAGCGAAGCCCTTGTTTCGAAAGGTTCCGTACTTCATTTTCATCTTTCGGCCATTGGAGTTTTTTGCCTTTTAAGCGTTTATAGAGTAGGGCGAACCCATCCCTATCAAAATACAAACATTTGTATCGACATTTACTTGGGTCGCAAAACAAGAAAACTGAATCTCCATAGGGATCAAGATCGAAAGAATCTTGAATCAATGTAGCTAAGTCATCAATGCCTTTTGACATATCCGTCTTTTCACAAACGATGTAGATATTTTCACGTTAGTAAAATCGTGTTTTACAGAGGTTTCAACTTCCTCATCAAACTTTGGATGAGGTGCTCGTCTACGCCGTTACAGAAGGAAATTCCCACCGTTGCTGCTTTAATCGTACATGTATTAATGTGTGAACATTCTGTTGAGTTGGCTACATAGGAATTATTAATTTCGGGATATAATGTGACGGGGATAATAGTTAATTGATGTGGCATACGAAGGTATTATTACGATTTTATACAGAATTAGTTAAATTTCCCATCCGTGCGACTGTTCTTGAAGCGATGGAAGAAACCAAAAACGAGGTATATGAAACTAAGTCAATATGAAACCAATCATGACGATTACAATGAAAATAGCACATTCAAGAAAAGGATATTGGCGACTACCGAAATGCGAGGTTTTCCATCTATCTATAACAAATGAAGAGCTCACAAAGTGGGGGGAAGACCTACCCAGCTTTATGAGCTCAGATACTTAAGAGATTGAACCCACGTATACGGAACCATACAGAAGATGATATGAGAGGTAGACTAGCCAATTAATGGCTAGTCTACTACTTGATGTGCGCCCGGCATGCGTATGAACTATAGGGTGCAAGTCCCGAACTCCGAAGATAGAAGTAGAGGTTAGCCAAGAGCAAGGGTGTCCGTGGCGACGCGGAATCTGGAGGCAAAACACCGGTCCGAGGAACACGAATCTCATATAAGGCTAGGTATGATTGGATGAGTTTGCATTACAAAACAAATTCTGTAGAAGGTCATATCGAGTAAATGAAGCGGAAAGTGTGAAAGTGCATACGCTTACCCGGGGAGGTCTGATGGAAACGTGAAGTACCCTTCATAACCTACTTGGTGACAAGTAGTTGACCATCAGAAGTCAGTAGAGGTCATAGTACGATTGGGTCTAGAACTAATCGGAAGGGCTGAACAACTAAGAGAGAATAGCCCTTGGCATTCCACCTTGAATGAATAAACACAGAAAACAGAGAAACCCCATGCTTAGAAAGTAATGGTGAAGTCCATGAGGGTATTTGCGGAGGGTGTAGTTCAGGTGGGCATAAGAAGACAAGCTATTCACGGAAAGGAACGAAATGGTGATGTTGAATCAAATTCTAGCACGTCCGAATATGATACAAGCATTAAAGCGAGTGGAAGCGAATAAAGGAAGCCGTGGAGTAGACATGATGCCCGTACAAACCTTACGTCAGCACATCCTCGAAAATTAGGAATCCATTAAAGCGCAAATTTTAGCGGGAACCTATGAACCGCAACCAGTACGTCGTGTCGAAATTCCGAAACCAGACGGCGGTGTGCGTCTATTAGGAATCTCAACCGTGACAGACCGTTTGATTCAACAAGCCATATCGCAGATATTGTCAAAGGAATATGACCAAACTTTCTCGGACAACAGTTATGGATTCCAACCAAATCGGAGTGCTCATGACGTAGTCCGAAAAGCGAAGGGTTTATGAGGGCAGGATATCGTTGGGTTGTGGATATGGATTTAGAAAAATTCTTTGATAAGGTCAATCACGACCGATTAATGGCAACATTAGCAAAAAGAATTCATGATAAATCATTATTAAAACTTATCCGTAAATATCTCAAACTGGTGTCATGATAAATGGAGTTGTTTCGAGTACAGACGAAGGAACACCGCAAGATGGACCATTAAATCCACTTCTTTCAAATATCGTGTTAGATGAGCTTGATAAAGAATTAGAGAAACGTGGTCATAAATTCGTTCGCTACGCAGACAACTGCAATATCTATGTAAAAAGTAAACGTGCGGAAGAGCGTACAATAGCAAGCGTACAGCGATTCATCGAACGAACACTACGCTTGAAAGTGAATGAGTCCAAATCAGCGGTAGACCAACCATGGAATCGAAAATTCCTGGGTTTCAGTTTTTCACACAATAAAGAACCAAAAGTTCGGGTTGCGAAAACAAGCCTTCAACGAATGAAGAAGAAAATACGAGAAATTACCTCTAGAAAGATGCCATTTCTAATGGAATATCGTATCGAGAAATTAAACCAATATCTAATTGGATGGTGTGGATATTTTGCGCTTGCAGATATACCTTTAGTATTTAGTAAATTAGACAGTTGGATTAAAAGAAGATTGCGAATGTGTCTTTGGAAGAATTGGAAGAAACCCTGAACCAGAGTCAGAAATCTCATTCGTTTAAAAGTTCCATATGGAAAAGCATACGAATGGGGAAATACCCGAAAAGGGTACTGGCGCATCTCAAAAAGCCCCATATTACACAGAACCCTCGGCAATTCCTATTGGGAAAGCCAAGGGCTGAAAAGTATGCAAGTTCGTTACGAGACTTTGCGTTATTCATCTTAATTGAACCGCCGTATACGGATCCGTATGTACGGTGGTGTGAGAGGTCGGGAGTTAATCACTCCCTCCTACTCGATTTTTAATATGCCTCAGCTAAATTAGTACGAATCTATTGAACTATTGGTAAAAAGGGAATTGTGTACTAGAATCGGGATCTTGTCTATTAATAATCACTCTATGGTCTTTTGTAATAGTAGGTTTAACACTTATATTAGAAGAAAATCGTAAAGCATAAGTAGTAGCATATATTTTACCATCTTTTTTATTATCCCAATAATTGTCAGGGCCTATTTTAGTCATATTATACAAGTCTTTTACATTTACATCTTTAGCATACATTGTTCTGCTAGAAGATGATGTTCTTGATGAATCATAAGAATGTCTTTCGTAGGCATGTGGTGTAACAAAATCATTCTCTCTAGAACCACCGTTTAATTTATATGGTACATCTGGATTTTTAGGCGTAGCATAAGCAGTAAACCGGGGAGCATCACCAAAATTAATACTATTTTGATCTCTTGTAGCAGTTAAATCAGTAAGATTTCCCTCATCATCAAGTGTAATATTTAAGATAGTTTCTTGATAAATGTTATTGCCAAAATAATCGGTCCCCACTTTAGAATAAAAATCTACGGTTGTAGTAGTATTTTTACTAGCGCTTTCTATGATTTCATCTAAATGATATTGATCATTTAAATAAGTTTCATATTCATTGGGATTTTCAAAAGCTCTTTGTTCAAATGGTTCAAGATTTGATTGATTCTCTGCAGCTAAAGATGAATTGTTGTTTGGAAATAATACTAAAAGAGACATCAAGGGTATCAATGGTAAAAATTTACGATTTTTTTTCAAAACTTACACTCCTTTTTTAATTGTTTTTGGTACATTAACCATGTTATAACAATATAATCCATATTTCAACCTTTTATTACAAAATAAGGTTCTTATACAATATTTGCTTATTCTGAAATTAATTATATGTTATAGTAGCTATCACCTTATTGTTTAAATAATAGTTTAATAATTACGCTTCCAATTTCAATACCGAAAATAGTTTTATTATCAAAAATTGACTTATTGTGTAATTAATTGTATATTATGGAAGCATTGTTATTGTTTAATTCAAAGGAGGTGAAAAAATGAAACGTTATAGTGCTCCTATTATAGTTGAATTTGGAAACGCAGCTGAATTAGTTAAAGGATGCGGTGGTTGGGGATGTGAAATATGGTTTAATAATTTCTCCTACCGTATGGAGGGCGGTAAATGTGTTGATATATACCCTGGTGAATCAGGATATTGTTAAAAATCAACATTAGTATTTATAGCTTGAAAGAATACAACAACAGGTATAAGAATAGTCATTCCGCCTGTTGTTGTATTAAAAGGATATGATATTAAGTTAAAGGAGAGGGTAGTCTGTTTTATTATGAATTTTATGGCATAAGAATCTCTAGTGAAATTGAATTACCTGTTGGTTTAAAGGGAATAGAGGAATTAACTCAAATCGATTTAAGTTTCTCTATTAATAAGAATACAATTGAACCCCCAAGTAATAAAGAATTTACTGATTTTATTAAAATACAAGAACATGAACACATTTATGTTAATTATTTAACTGGCGAATATAGATTGTCTGCGGATGGTAAATACATGTATTTAAGTAAATTTGTAAATTGTTCTTCTTTAAAAGATATAGGGGCCTGTTTTGTAGGAATCGTTTTACCATATATATTACAGTATAAAGGGCTAATACCAATGCATTCTAGTGGATTGGTATTTAATAATAAATCATTCGGATTGATCGCGGGTCCAGGAGTTGGGAAATCCACAGCACAGGTTATTTTTCTTAATAAAGGCTTTAATTTTCTTACAGATGATGTTTTACCGTTAACTTTAAAACGCCATCAAGTGCTTGCTTATCCTGGGTATCCTGCATTAAAGCTGGATCCTAAGTCAATTTCTAAAGGAAAATTTATAAAAAAAGGTACCTTATTAACTGAGTTATCATCAAAATACATATGTACATTAGAAGAAAAACGGATTTGTAAAACCCCTACTATTTTAGGAGGTCTTTTCTATTTATGTCCGAAAAAAGAAGAGGGTACGGAGATAACTATCACTAAGGTAACTGGCCAAGAAAAATTAATTATTTTATTGACAAATGTTTTTACACTTTCGATTATTAATGATAATAATCACATTCGATATTTGGAATTATTTTCTTCAAGTGCTTTTAGTAAAGTTCCGCTGTATAAAGTGGAATACCATAGAACTATTGACCAATTAAATGAAGTTATTGAAAAAATAATTAATATAATCAGAAAACAGCAGGAGATGTAGAGAGTGTTTGAAAATATAATGAACAATTTTATTGATATTAATCTTTTCGTGGTAGGTATTGTTTTTTTATTCTCTATTAGTATATTGCTAACTAAATATTTGAGATATCACAAAGTAATTAAAGAACTAGACATATTTGAAGATGTAATAGATAAAATTCAAAATGATGATAGACTGCTTATTTTCATAATCGACACATTTAAATGTACATCATGTATGAACATTTTTTCTGAAATAAAAAAAACAATGGTAGATCTTAAAATTAATTTTATTTCTATAGACTCACGTAGTAAACAAAATTTTGTAATTCATTCTCAAGTTCCAGCTATTTTACAAATTGAAAAAGGTGAAATAATAAAAAAATATATCCCCTCTCCTAACAGACCAAAAAATGATATAGTACAATATCAAGATTTTATAGAGGGGGTAGCAATGGAATGGAAGAAGCATTAAATATTTTATTTCAGTATTTTATACGTATCCTAAGTATAGTGGCTGCAGTGATTTATTTTAAAAGTTCAATTGGAAAATTCAAAGACATTTATGCATTTAAAGTTGTTATAGAGGATTATAAAATCTTTCCTAATTTTTTAGTTCCCTTAATCGCTGTAACTGTCCCAGCACTAGAAATTACAGTAGTTATAGCTTTATTAATTGGAGGTTCAAATATATTTTCAGCAGCTCTAGTTGGTGCTCTAATGCAAATGGGTTTTGCAATTCTTATGATTCTAAAACTAAACAAAGTACAACCTAATGGCTGTGGTTGCTTTGGTTTACATTCCGCAGAGAAAATTACAATGAAACATGTTCTGAGAAATTTTGGCATGTTTATTATGTTCCTCCTTATCTTATCTTTCCCAAATACTCAATTAATTTAAGGAGAATAAATATGAAAAAAAAAGAAGGTTTGCAACAATTAAAATGGCTAATCAAAACAATATCAATTGAATGGAAAGTAGCTATATTAGTAATATTTTGTATAACACTTGTCAGTATAATAGGTCCTTTATCTCCAATAGTACTTAAAGAAATAATAGATAATGGATTACAAGGAACAAGTAAATATTCTCTTACATTACTTTTGGTAATTTATGCATCTTTTCCGATTGTACTTGGATTGCTCAATATACTGCTTACTTATTTTTCATCTTTATTGTCGGAAAGAACTGCAAATATTTTGCAACTAGACATGTATAGTAGGATTTTAGATAAATCTTTAAACTTCTATATAAACAATAAAAGTGGTCAAATTTTACAGCGTGTTTTACGAGAGCCAGGAGAACTGAATACCTATTTATTTAACATTACAATACAGTTTACCACAAAGCTTTTTTTACTAATTACTACAATTATTACCATGTACTTACTTCATCCACTTTTAATGTGGGTAAGTGTACTTTTTGTTCCATTAATTATTTTACCTAGTCATTTCTTTTCTCAGTGGACAGTCCCGATTAATGAAAAAGCTATGGATTTTAGGGCAGATTCTGTATCAAAAATTCATGAGACAATGAATATCAATGGTGTTTTCTTAATTAAAACAATAGGATCACAAGAGATTGAAAAAAAACAGTTTAGTAAAATTATAAAATCCATTTCAAAATATAATGTTTTTAGTGTCACTTTAATAGAAATTCTTAATGCAATAACAGGAATTTTAGCAGTAATAGCTCCTATTGCAGTATTTTTAGTGGCCGGTCAAGAAATTAGGGATGGGAGAACAAGTATAGGTACAATAGTTGCGTTTTCAGCATATGTTATCCAATTAACAGATATTGTAAAATCGCTATCTAATTCATGGATGAAAATACCTGTTTTTATGAAAATATTATCAAGGATAGTAGAATTTAGGGATAATGAAGATGAAATCAATTTCCCCGAAGAAGGATACATCAACAAGGATATTTTAGGTAATATTCGTTTCGAAAACGTTACATTTTCTTTCGATAAAAAAGAACCCATCGTAAAAGATTTAGAGATTGATATTAAACCAGGGCAAAAAATAGCGATAGTTGGAGAAAGTGGATCAGGAAAAACAACACTGGCAAATCTATTGAGCAGACTAATTGAACCAGATAGTGGTGAAATATACTTGGATGAATTTAATCTAAAAAAATTTGATAAAAAAACATTAACAAATTTAATTAGTTATGTTCAACAAGAGCCGTATCTGTTTCATATGACAATTAGAGAAAATATAACATACGGATGTGGAGAAATTCCAGAAATAGATGTAATAAATGCAGCAAAAAACGCATGCATACATGAATTTATAATGGGATTAGAAAAAGGATATGACACTATAGTTGGGGAAAAAGGTTTTAGATTATCTACAGGGCAAAAACAAAGAATAACAATAGCTAGAATGTTTATTAAAAATAGTAAAATATTAATTTTGGATGAGGTGACTTCTGCTTTAGATGCGATTTCGGAAAATTATGTGAAAAATGCTATTTTTAATCTTCAACAAGATAAGACAACATTAATTATTGCACATAGACTTTCCACTATTAGGGATTGCGACGTTATCTTCTATTTAGAACAAGGGAAAATTGTGGAGAAAGGTAATTTTGATAAACTTATGAAAGAAGGAAAAAGATTTAAGGAATTATATGAAAGTCAAAGTGGTGAAAATAACGAAGTTTTAATTTAGGGGTGGAAATGATGGGAGTAAAGTATTATAAAAATGAAAATATTGTATTTACAGAGATTGATAATGAGGCAGTATTATTAAACCAACAAAGTGGTATTTATTATGGTCTAGACGAAGTTGGTGTTTTTGTTTGGAGACATTTAGTAGATGGACTTGCGTTCTCAGATATTATTCAAGAAATAGTGAAGGAATATAATATAGAACAAAATATGATAAATCAAGTATCCCAAGATATTACACTTTTTATTAGAGATCTAAACGAGAGGTCCATTCTATTACTGGAGAAGTGATGCTATTTTGAGTGTTAGATTAATTTATGAAACGATTTTAGTTAATTATCTTTTAAAAAAGAAAGAGTTCGGGCAAGTGATAGGAATATATGAGAAGAAATGGGGAAAAGTACAATTAAAAAAATATAAATCTAAAGACATAAGAAAGTTACTTAAAAAAATTGATAAAGTATGTTTTTGGTTTTTTGGGAATGCACAATGTTTACATCGTTCTTTAATTGGCTTTAAGCTAATAAGGAAAAAGGGTATACCAGTTCAATTAATTATTGGTGTAAAAAAATTCCCATTTAGTTCTCATGCATGGTTAGTTTACGAAGATAAAGTAATTAATGATGTACAATCCGTGAGCCAATCATATATTGAAATTATGAGAATAGGAGACAGAAATTAATGAGTGGTATATCAGGTATTTATTATAAAGAAAATAGAATGCCAGATAGAGAAGAAATATTACGAATGGTGAAAAATAACATTTCTCGAGGGAATGATTATATAGATTTATTAATTGATAATCATATCGGAATGGGTTTTAACGCATTAAATATAACTCCTGAATCAAAATTAGAAAAGCAACCATTGGAAAAAGATGGTATATTTATTGTTGCTGATATTAGATTAGATAGAAGAGAAGATTTAGTTGGTATGCTAAATACTAAAGGGCTAAAAGCTAGTATTACAGATTCAGATGTATTACTTTTATGGAAATTTTACAAAGTTTGGGGTGTTAGTTTTCCAAAATTACTTTATGGAGAATTTGCATTTGTTATTTGGGATTCAAATATAAAGCAGCTTATATGTGGAAAAGATTTCCTGGGACAAAAACCTTTATTTTATAAATGGAATGGTGAGAAGTTTATTTTTTCAAGTATGTTAGAAGGTTTATTAAACAGTACAAACATAAATACATGGAATAAAGAGTATTTTATTGAATTCATTGCAAATCAAGGGTTTGTCACATCTGAAAAAACCCCTTATAAAGATATTATGAAATTACCAGCTGCTCATACATTAGTCATTAGAAATGGTAAATTAGAACTCCTGAAATATTGGGATATACAAAATATTAATGACACTAAATACAAAAATGAATTTGAGTATTATGAGAATTTTAGAGAATTATTCTTTCAAGCTGTAAAAGATTGTATGAGATCTGATTATCCAGTATCAGTAGCTATGAGCGGAGGATTAGATTCAACAAGCATATTTTCAAGTGGTTGTACATTAAACCCAACAATTTCAGGAAAAGACTTTTTTCCTGTTTCAGTAGTTTTTGATAGAAATCCTTCAGAAGATGAACGAGACTATATTAGATTAGTGTGTGAGAAATATAAAAAGAGTACTCATGAAATTCTTGGAGATGAATTATGGAGTTTTAAAGGGTTTCCAAATGATGCGCCGATTACATCTGAGCCTTACGTAAATATTGCGACCTATAACACTCAAAAAAGTATATATTCGAAAGCAAATGCGGAGGGAGCTAAAGTAATATTAACTGGTGCGGGTGGAGATGAGGTTTTATCAGGGAGTAATTTGATTATTGCTGATTATATTTGGAAATTCCAATGGAAAGATGCTATTAAAGACGTAAAGAAATTAGCAGAAATAAGAGAGGAACCGTTTTTTAAAAACCTTATCCATTATGGTATTTTCCCTTTATTCAAAAGAAATAAGCCAACTATCAATTCATGGCTATCGTATGAAGTAAACTCTTACATGCAGGAAAACAAAATTAAGCGGGGAAAACTTGTAAGAGATAAGGAAGAAAAACTAATAAATAATATACTAACGCCATTTATGGATCAATACATAGCAGCTCCATTAGGAATGGAAGCTAGACATCCATTTTTGGATAAAAAATTGATAGAGTTTTTGGTCTCAATTCCTACAAATCAAAAAATACAGGGCTCCATAAAAAAAATAATATTAAAAAGGTCATTAGATAATATTGTACCTAATAGGATATTAAGTCGTTATGATAAAACAACACATTTCTCTATTATTTATAAAGGGCTACAAAATGAATGGTCGGAGATGTCGAAAGCATTAAAAAACGGATATTTAGCAGAATTGGGGCTTGTTAATCATTCGGATTTTGTTAAAGATTTACATCTTTGGAAACAGGGAGGTACCAATAATACAGATTTTATGTGGACAATTGTATCATTAGAATTATGGTTTTATAGGAGAGAAATTAGAATGCCTACACTTACTTATTTGAGGTGATATTTTGAGTCTTATCGAAATAAATAATGTCGAAAAAGCTTTCACCATTGATGATACTTGTATCAAGATTCTTTCAGAAATAACCTTTAAGATTAATAAAGGAGAGTTTGTTTGTATCATGGGGAAAAGTGGTTCAGGAAAAACTTCTTTATTGCAATTAATAGGTGGGTTAGATACTCCAACAAGTGGAACAATAAAAATTGGAGATGAGGAAATTTCGTCATTAAGAGAGAAAAAACTTGCATTATTTAGAAGAAAAAAAGTTGGTTTTATTTTCCAACACTACAACTTGATCCCCACTTTAAATGCAGTAGAAAATGTAGCATTACCGTTGCTTTTATCTAATTACAAGTATAATGATGCCACTTTAAGATCAATAGAAATATTAGATATTGTAGGCCTTGAGGGAAAAGATAAATATTATCCTTCTCAACTCTCTGGAGGGCAGCAACAAAGAGTTGCAATAGCAAGAGCTTTTTCAAATAAACCCGATATCATATTAGCAGATGAGCCAACTGGCGCATTAGATTCAGAAAATAGTAAAAATATAATTTCTATACTAAAGGATGCTTGTGAGTACTTTCAACAAACAGCAATAATTGTAACTCACGATCCCTTTGTTGCTGTACATGCAGATAGAATCATTTTTTTACAAGATGGAAAAATAGTTTATGAAATTCAAGGAATTACAGAAAATGAAGATCAACATATAATGAAAAAAATAGAGAAAATTCAGGAAATCATGAATTCAAAACTCGTGACTGAGGTTACTTCATATGATTTGGATTGTTAAATACGCTTTAAATTCTCTCAAGAAAAGTTTAATGAAATCTATTTTAGTCATTATAGGAATTACTCTAGGCGTAATGTTGGCAACAACTTTATTATTGAGTAATGAATCAATGGAAGAAAAAATTCAAAAGCAGATTATTTCTGATTATGGAGATTATGACCTTCAATTTGGATATAACAAAAATGGGAAATACTTCACTGAAGAAGAAATAGAATCATTAGTAAGTATAAAAAAAACGATGGAATTTTCTAAAGTATTAATTCCATATGTGATTCCTGATACAAAAGAGCTTTTAAGTCTGCCTTCATATTGGGGAGTGGAAGATAATTCGCCTGATATTATTTCATTTAATATTTTGGAGGGAAGATACCCTAAAAATGGAGCTGAAGTTGCTATTACTGAAGCTTACCTTGATAAAAACAACATCAATGTAGGTGATAGAATACAAATGCAATTTCCTAATTATCTACCTAAAGAGGTATTGGTAGTAGGGAAATTAAGATCGCCTTCTTCCAATATTATGGGACAAAAAGCATTTTTTTCCCTGGATTGGCTCCAAAAGGAACTTCAATTAGAAGATAAAGTGAATTTGTTGCAAGTTAAAACAAATAATATTAGTGAGAAAAAAATGATTATAAGTGAAGTACAGCAGAGTTTTGATGAAGTGAAAATAGATGAACGCCTGTATCTTAAAAAGTATTTTAATAAGTTGAATGCTATTAAACCGATAATATTTGGGGGTGGTATAGCTTCATTATTGATAGTAATGTTTTTAATAATGGGTAGCTTTTATCTATCAGTTCAGCACAGAAGAAAGCAATGGGTTTTAATGCGTATTTTGGGTGGGAGTAATCATCAAATAATAGGGATAATACTAATTGAATCTTTTTTAATTGGATGCATTGGTTCATTATTAGGTTGTATATTAGGATATTTATTCCACTTTAAATTAGACAATATTATAAATGATTGGCTAGATACCAATCAAGCAACAGAAAGTATTAATATTCAAATTTTGTTATTTACTTTTTCGTTAGGTATTATTATGTCAATATTAGGAGCGTTTCTTCCAGCTCTAACAACTAGAAAAATTCCTCTGGTTCAAATAATAAAATCATATATACCTTTGCCAAAAAGAAGAGAACAAATACAAAACATTCTCGGATTATTCATGATAGTATTTGGTATTATTATTGGGGTATTCGGAAGTAAATTTGAGGATTTTTTAACTATAGATATCAGTTCCTTTGGAGGGGTATTTTTTATTATAGGGATATTATTAATTATTCCGCTCATAATTAAACACTTTACACCATTAATCACTAAGCCTATATTGAAGTTTTGTGAGGTAGAGGCCCTTATAAGTAGTAGAAACTTAATTCGATATAGATATAAAGTAGCTATGCCTGTATCAATTTTATCGTTAGGTATAATATTATCAATAGTTGGTAATGTATATACAGACGAAATGTATGAAAGAATGGAATATACAGTCAAGCAGAGCTTACCTTCAGATATAGTTATTCATACTCCAATTGAATTGAGAGATACAGAAGTATTAAGCTTTTCTTATAAAGAAAAACTTCAAAGAATTGGTGAAATCAAGGAAATGGTAACAATGTCTACAGATACAACAACAAGGATAATAGATTATAACTATAATAAAGCTGACCAAAAATGGTATAACTTTATGAAAGTAAATAATTATCAATATGATAGATTAGAAGTGTCTGGTACAAATCTAATTAAGTTTGAAAAAATTAATAAAATTAATGTTCTTTCTGGTAAGGGAATTTCAGAACTACAAGATGGAGAAGGTGCAATAACCAATCGAGTTGCTGAAAATTTAGGAATTAAAATTAATGATGAAATAAAAATAATGTCTAATAATAAAATTATTACTATTAGAATTGTCTCAATACTAGTTAATAGTCCACAATTACCGAATTCAACAGTTTTAGTTCATGAAGATTGGGCAAACAAAAATTTTGATATAAAGGGTTTTGAATCAATCGATATAATTCTTACTTCAAATGCGCAAGTAAATAAAATAAAAAAAGAAATTGAAACCATTTTACAGGATAAAAATATTGAAATAATAGACAGTACTGAAATATTGAAGGAACAGAAAAAGTTACTTAATAATATGTTTGTAGTTATTATGTTTCTTGTAATAATCATTTTCCTTATTTCAGGAATAGGATTAATCAATTCGATTATTTCAAATATCTTTGAGAGACTTGGAGAAATTGGCATAACTAGATCCATTGGTGCTACACCTTCTCAAATAAAAAAAATAATAGTGTTAGAAGGCATGTTTTTGGGTATAATTGCAAGCGTAATAGGAATTATTGGCGGATTAATTTTTAGTATTATTACACTTTCAAGTTTAAATATTGTTATAACTTTTATCCCATTTGAGCAACTAGGTATTTTATTCTTTTCAAGTGTATTTATTGGAATAAGCGCTGGCCTAATCGCAACAGTTTCCTTAAAAATTATAAATCTTCATGATGCCATGAAAGAATCTTCTTTATAAAAATCGGGAATTTAAAATTTGTACAATGAAGAAGGAGGATAAAAATTGAAAATACAAAATTACCAAGAAGCAGTAGAATTAAATATACGTCATTGGGACCATGTAAATATAGGTCAAAAAGTTTGTGAAGTCAGAGATTCTCAAAGGCAATATGAAAACGATATAGTTGAAATACAACAAGTTGTTGATTTCGGAAGAGTTACTGATAGATCGCATCGAATACTTATTATCATAAATTTAAAAAGAAATTTAGATAACCCTGGTGAAAAAATAATTTTATAAACCACTAACATTGATGCTTACTATTAGGTAGACAGATAAAAAAAGATTATCTTTTTTCTGATAAGGAGTTTTTTTAGTATAGTTTCTCATATGGCAAATCGCATTTTGTAGACTTGATATAAAATTGTACCGTTTAAATCGTACTGTTAGTATGAATGTGTACTTATAAGTATGTACCATAAAAGAGCAGCTAATTTATCTTTGAATAGATTAGCTACTTTTATATTTAACCTACATTTAAAGGAGATTGTTCGTAAGCCCGAAATACAAAAATA
>NZ_DKJS01000075.1:0-8038 GCF_002455205.1 Lysinibacillus sp. UBA6686
TATGAAGAAATTAACTATAAAAGGGTCACGGTCTGGGAAGTGACCCTTAATGCCTCAAGGAGTAACTGGAGCTACTGGTACTACCGGGGATTAAGGCTATAATTACTTTATTATTAATATGACGTTATAGCTATTTTTGTATAGTTTATAGCCTGAGAAATAGATTTAAAAAAACTGCGGCGGTCAACCAGCGCCACAGTAAGTGTGTGCGATACACTCATTAATTAATTTATGCAAAATATGGTTATCTATACATTAAAAAAAGCCGCAGCGTCTTTGCACACTACAGCTCAGAATTGGTTACCATTTTACGGTTTGTCCTAAAGTATTATATCACAGGTTAACAATATTACTGTAAGAAAACCTCGAGTTCTGGAATCAATTTATCGAATGTAGTGGTGAATTTATCAATCATTGATTGGTCAGTGAAACCTAAAGAATCAGCCTCGTTTAAATTATCTCGAAGTAATACAAGGGAATGATGTAAAATACGTAATTCGTTAGTTGTAAATGAAACTGAATTATTTTCGAACTTCTCTTTAAAAGCCATTGCTGATCTTTTATAAAGGGAAGCGGTATTATTATCATCAATTAGTTTGTAACCAAATTTAAAAAATTCATTGATAGCACTTTGGATAACATCTTTATCATCTAGTGTAAGTTCTTTTAAGAAGTTAGACATACTATCACCTCCTGTTGGAGATATTCTAACCAAAATAACGGATTGAAAAACAAGAAAAGGAGAGTGTGCAATGAGCAATATCCGCACAAGAACAAATTGCTGCAATAGCGGAGGTAGCCATTGAAAAGTTTAATGAGCTTCAACAAGAAGAAAAAACTAAGAGATTAGACAAACGGCTTTTTAACACGAAAACATTGTTGAAAAATTACCGTCATTTAAAAGTGTACTGTAATGAAATGAAAGAGAATAAGGTATTAGAAGATGGCTGCAAGAAAAAATAATTATTCCAGATAAAGAATATCTTTACATTAGAATCCATAAAAAGAAGTGAAGCCCGAACACTTGCTATGATGCGGTTCATTGATAATATGAATAAAGTTAATGAAATGGATTGTAAACATTTAGGGGAAGAAGCGGTACGCAGATATAAAATGCTATTGCATTTTTATATAAACGATGTAAGAAAGACTTATGCTGAAATAGCAAAGTTGCATAATGTGCATGAACGTACAGCACAAAGGCATTTCAAACTTAGCCTTTATTTTGCATTTTCCTAATCTCAACAATTTTCTTCCAGATCGCCTTATCAATTTTGGCAAAACTACTTATGCTTGGCGTTGTATTTACTTCAAATAATAGAGGTTTTCCTTTATGATCTATTCCAAAATCAATGCCATATTCTCTACAAGGATAGTGGGATGCTATTACTTCCGATGCTAAAATTGAGTCTTTTTTTAGAGAATCTATTGTTTTATTCTTCTTTTTATTATCCATCATCATATAAACTGATAACAATTCATCAATCGATATTATTTGAGAACCCCGATTTGAATTGACAATCCCATGATCCTCAGTTGCAATCCTTCCGTAAATTCCACCAATTATCCATTTTCCTTTTAGATTTTGAACATGAACACGAATGGATATTGAATCGCCATTAGGGGTTAGACTCATGACCCCTTCCTGTATAATATAATTTCCGCTTAATCTACCGTGTTTCTCATATGGATGTAAAACTTGATGGAAATCCTCAATTGCTGCCACACACTTATTTATTTCTTTACCCTGCATGGTAAATCCGTTAAAACAATAGTGTCCATCTTTTCTTTTGTAGACTTTATAAATTGCTCTTCCTTGTCCAGTACTATCATGTTTCACATAAACATACTCATACCTATTTAATAAATAGATTAGGTTTTTTAGACTGTAAAGTGTTGATTTTGGAATGCAGTTGGTTGTTAAAGGATTTTGTTTTAAAAGTAAGAATTGTTCCCATTTTCCAAGTCCATTTTTCAATAATCGCACCTCATTGTAAGATATTTTTATTTTCTTTGTATTAATAGTGTAGTCCTCTCCATTTATGGAGGTTACTGTATTGTATGTAAATAGATTTACCTTGTATGGGTAGGTGTGACTTGGTAACGCGATAAATCTCTCCCATTTTTCTGATTTCAAAATCATTAGTTTCTAATGTATCTGCCCTACCAATCTTTACTTTTAGTCATATAATGTGACATGTTGAGTAAGGAGAGGGAAGATATTGAAAAAAACGACGAAATTAAAAAAAATACTATATTCAGACAAACTTGAATTTTTAATGGAAGCCCATAACGGTATTTCCGCAAAAATTGTAGAAGAAGTCGGTTTTAAAGGGATTTGGGGGAGTGGTCTATCGATATCAGGATCATTGGGTGTAAGAGATAATAATGAAGCATCATGGACGCAGGTATTAGATATACTTGAATTTATGAGTGATACGACAACAATTCCCATCCTATTAGATGGGGATACAGGATATGGAAATTTTAATAATGCTCGGAGGTTAGTTAGAAAACTAGAACAATTTGATATTGCTGGAGTTTGTATCGAGGATAAAATTTTTCCGAAATCGAACTCATTTATTAACGGAGAAACACAGCCTCTCGCATCAATTGAAGAATTTTGCGGGAAAATAAAAGCAATGAAAGATACTCAAGAAGATGAAGACTTTATGGTTGTAGCAAGAGTCGAAGCTTTTATTGCAGGCTTGGGATTAGATGAAGCACTTAAACGTGCAGAAGCCTATAGAAAGGCAGGTGCCGATGCAATTCTTGTGCATAGTAAAAAGTCGGATTTTAAAGAAATTGAAGCATTTATGAAAGAATGGAGTGGAAGGCATCCAGTGGTTATTGTGCCAACAAAATATTATACAACCCCAACTAATGAATTCAGAAAAGTAGGAATAAGTACTGCAATCTGGGCTAACCATAACTTAAGAGCATCGATCACTGCTATGCAGAACATCTCCAAACAAATCCTAAAAGATGAAAGTCTCATTCAAGTAGAAAAATCGATCGTAAGTGTGCAAGAGATTTTTAGACTCCAAAATGCTGAGGAGCTTCAACAAGCGGAGAAGAAATATTTGCCATCAACTAATAACCAATCACAACCCGGAACGGAGTGATGGTATGTTAAATACAAATGAATTTGGAAATGAGCTTAAAAGACTTGGTTTTGATTTTTACAGTGGGGTCCCATGTTCATTTTTAAAGAATCTTATTAACTATTCCATAAATGAGTGTGAATATATTGCTGCAGCCAACGAAGGTGATGCTGTAGCCATTGCTTCAGGAGCATACCTTGGGGGAAGGAAATCAGTTGTTTTAATGCAAAACTCCGGTCTAACCAATTGTATTTCTCCTTTGACTTCCTTAAACTACCCCTTCCAAATACCTTTACTTGGGTTTGTTAGTCTACGTGGAGAACCCGGATTGAATGATGAACCGCAGCATGAATTAATGGGACAAATTACGACACAACTATTAGATCTCATGCAAATAAAATGGCAGTTCTTATCTCCTGATGAGAGTGAGGCGAAGAGACAGCTTGAAGAAGCTAACAAGTGGATTGAAGCAAATCAACCATTCTTTTTTGTAGTGAAAAAAGGAACATTTAATAGTGAGAAATTGAAGATAGAGCAACGTCTTAATCATAAAAATATGAAAAAAAGTGAAAAAACTGACGTAGATGAACTGCCAAGTCGTTTTGACACGTTAAAAGTGATAAATGGAATCAAAGATATGAAAACAGTATTAATGGCCACAACTGGTAAAACAGGAAGAGAACTATATGAGGTTGACGATTCTGATAATAATCTATATATGGTTGGCTCCATGGGTTGTGTCAGTTCTTTAGGCTTAGGCTTAGCCTATACTCGAAAAGATATAGATGTAGTTGTTATTGATGGAGATGGTTCCCTCCTTATGCGGATGGGGAGTTTATCTACAAACGGCTACTATCAACCTGAAAATATGCTCCACATTCTTTTAGATAATCAAGTTCACGATTCAACTGGGGGACAAAATACCGTTTCTCACAATGTTAATTTTGTCAATATTGCTGCAGCTTGCGGTTATGAAAAGTCATACTATATCCATAATTTACATGAACTTGAAATGTGTATTCAAGAATGGAAAATGACAAAAGGGCTAACTTTTATTTATTTGAAAATCTCAAAGGGTTCTAAACAAAATCTAGGCCGTCCAAAAGTTACTCCGAGTGAAGTTAAAACTCGTCTACAGAAATTTATTGAATGAATGTTCTGAAAATGAATATTGGAAGGTTGATCTTGCTTATAAGAAGCCTCTTTACAGTACTAAAGCTTAGTTGGAGGGAGATAATTCGAACCGCGTATAAAAGTGTAATAAAATTAAAGGGAGGAGTACCATGAAGAAAATTAAAAGAAATATATTACTGAATCCCGGACCTGCTACTACAACAGATACGGTTAAATACGCACAAGTGGTACCAGATATTTGCCCTCGTGAAGATGACTTCAGCCAAATATTGCAATTTGTTACTTCTGAAATTACTAGTTTAGTTTCAGAAGATAATCAATATACTACCGTTTTATTTGGTGGTTCAGGTACTGCTGCTGTGGAGGCAATCTTGAGTTCTGTAATGACTGATGGGGTTTTAGTCATCATTAATAACGGAGCCTATGGAAAAAGAATGTGTGAAATTGCAGAAGCTTATCAGCTGGATTGGATTGAGTTTGTAAGTCCACCCGATCAACCGATTAAATTAGATCAGTTACATTCATTTATTCAAAGAATTCCACGAAAAGTTTCTTTTCTAGCTGTCGTGCATAATGAGACAACAACGGGTTTATTAAACGATATAGAATCGATTGGCTCCATTTGTGAAGAAAATGAGATTAATATGATGGTAGATGCAATGAGTTCGTTTGCGGCTATTCCAATTAATATGAGTAAAATGAATATAAGTTATTTGGCAGCAAGTTCCAATAAAAACCTTCAAGGAATGCCAGGAGTCTCTTTTGTTATAGCTAAAAAAAGCGAACTAGAAAAAGGAAAAACAAAAAAGCCGACAAATTATTACTTGAATCTTTATTCTCAATATTACCATTTCATCGAGACAGGTCAGATGCGTTTTACTCCGCCTGTCCAAACTATCTATGCGCTACAACAGGCAATTGTAGAATTAAAAGCAGAAGGAATGAAAGAAAGATATGAACGATATTCTCAATGTTGGGAAACCTTAATAGAAGGCCTCTCTAGACTTGGTTTAAGATATCTCGTCCCTATAGAGCACCATTCAAAAATTATTACAGCAATAGTAGAGCCCGAAAGTGAAAAGTATAATTTTAAAGAAATGCATGATTATTTTTATGCTAATGGAATAACGATATATCCTGGAAAACTTAATCAATTAAATTCTTTTAGGGTAGCCAACATTGGTGATATTAGCAAAGATGATATCAAGCTCTTTTTAACTTTATTAGAAAAATATCTTCAAACCTGAATATTCATGGAACGGTGTAAAACCTACAACTTATGTAGGTGATATTAATTAATTACTTTTAATACTTTTCCTTGTTCAACTCCCATGAAAGAACTTAATCATCTTTCATTTTCTGTAGTGACGTGCCGTTTATTGCGCTTAATGGAGGGCTAAAGGGTCGTTAGTTCTATAAGAAGGAAGCAACTTCATTATTCATCTTTTAAGGAATTAATAATTAGATGGTTGTAATTTGAAACAACTTTAAAGAGTTTTGCTACGTATAGAATGTAGTAAGGCTCTTATCTTTTTTGTTCAAAATTTAATAACTTTATTATCCTTATACACTTAAATTTATTGCTTTTAAAGAAAGAAGGGCTGTTCAATAAGTCAACAACCTATCGGACAGTCCCTCTTTCCAGAATGTATTTTATTTGTTCTTTGATCCATACAGCAAATAAAGATTTGTGATATTTCATTATCCTTTGAAAAATCATTGTCTATAGAAAAGTGATCTATAATGAATTAATCCATAGTGAATCACCATTTAAAAAATATAAAAAACACATCAAATAATGTGTGTAAGACCCCTGAAGGGCTAATTAATTGAAAGAAATTGTTCAGTTAACAAATCCTTAGTCAATTTGTAAATTCAGAAAGCTTTTTGAATTCTTCTGGAGTAATGTTTTTGGATACATATGAAATCACTTTATTCTTATTTTTAAAGTCTCCAGCAGGGATACGAAAAGTAATGCGTATTTGTGTATAAGGTGGATTTAAGGGACCTTCGTAACCAAGCACTCTTAACGATACATCGTAATAGTCTTCATGAATATTTCTATTAATTTTTTCGATTCGTCCAGATGTGAATAATTGCTTGTTTCCGTGTGTAGACATTGCTTCAAGGATAGATGGACCTAATTCACGTAAAAATGCTAGCTCTAATACACTCGGGGGTTGATCTTGAGGTAAATATTCTATATCTGTTTTTGCAAAAGCAGAATTTATGAACAAGAGACTCATTAGAAGTAACGAAATGATTCTTATTTTTTTCATACATTTAAATCCTTTCTGCATTTGTTCTTGTTATTTGCAGATACAAGAAATTTTATGTATATGAATTTGAACAAGTATCAAATGATGAAGCAGTTTGTTTTTAGATACTTCTTCTCTGCAAGTTTCAATGATATCTTCAATAATTTTTTAAAAATCATCATCACCTGTGTAATTATAAAATGTTTGATAGCCAGAAATCATGCCACAATACTTCACCGTAATGCAATGGTCCATCTTTTGGATTACCACAAAGAATACCAATACTTACACTAGAAGTAAAAAATATAATAAATGTTTACCCTCCTTATGAGGAACCTATTATAAATGTAATTCCTTTTATAAACTAATAGGTCTGATGCTGTTACATTTATAAAATGTGCCAAATGAAGAAAATAGCCATCGCATAATAGGAATGGCTAAAGAGAGAATATTCTATGGTAGTGAAAGTCTATGTATATTCATGATAGTAACTTTTGTAAAGGAAGTTGCCTTACTGAATAATAGCCATAAAGAAAACTAATAAAGGGAGGGTCACTCGTTCTAAAGTGACCCTCATCACCAAAATAGAAGAAAGACAATTAATATTTAAGTTTGTGTAACTAATTCTACAGCTTCCACTACTAATGGAGTTCCAGCTGTGATTGTACCAGTAACGCCATTAAATGTTAACTGTGTTGCAGAAATTGTATATGAATCACCTTCTTGTAATACACCATTAATATACAAATTATAGTAGCCATTAGTTACCACAGGGAAAGCAGTAGCGGCAGTTCCACTATCGTCTAGAAAGGCAGTTGCAGCAATAGTAGTACCGTCTGTGACAGCTAAATTTGCTGCTAAAACATCAAAGAATCTAGTCGAAGTGCCAGTAACATTTACATGAATATTGATAATTGAAAGGGCCATTTTTTTCACCTCCTTTCAAGGGATAAAGGAATTTTATATTACATTTGTTGGAAACCTAATGATTCAATAATTATTGGAGTTCCAGCAAAAATAGTTGCATTAAATGGGTTGAGGGTTAATGAATCTGGAGTTACCTTATATGCGCCTCCTTCTTGCATTACAGCATTAATGTAAAGATTGACGTAGCCGTTAGGATTAAAAAGCGTAAATTCGGTTACTGGATTGCCATTATCATCTGTAAATAAATTAGCTGGAAGGGTTACACCATTTGTTAGATCAATATCTTCTGTAACAATATAGAAATATCTATTTATCGTTGGAATTATAGTTCCTACAGGGATAACCACTGGAGGAGGTTGAATAAAACCTACGTCAACAGCTTTTATACGGGGCCAAAAAACGCGGTTATTTTCACAGCAAGTGTCACAAATTAATTTTTGTCGGTCCATTTTTTTGTCACCTCCATTCCGTAATATGTTAGTAACCCCGTAAGTTATAGGCGTTTGTTACTTATTAATTCCAGAAAACTGTTCATTCTCAAATATTCTATGAATTAATGTTGGAAGGTGACTGGTAATATGTCTATTAAAGAGAAATAAATAATATTTTTAATAA
>NZ_DKJS01000075.1:8102-9011 GCF_002455205.1 Lysinibacillus sp. UBA6686
GTTTAATGAGCTTCAACAAGAAAACAGAGCATGATTATACGATTGATAATCATCCTAATTTAGATATCTTAATAATCCCTGGTCCTCCTTTAAGGGCTAGCTGTCCAATCTATTATTAAGAATAAAAAAATTAAAGATTGGATAATTAAACATAAAAATATTGAATATATATGCTCAGTTTGTTCCGGATTAATTATTTTGGGGGAAACTGGATTGTTAAATGGGAAAAAGGCAACGACTCATCATTTAGCATTGAAAGTACTACAAGAAAATTATCCTGACATTCAAGTAGTTTCTGAAGGTAAAGTTATACAAGATAGTAATCTGATCACTTCTGGTGGTGTCTCTTCAGGCATAAATATGGGACTATATCTCGTGGAGAAAACAATTGGAAAAACAGCATCTGAAAGAACAGCTACAACTATTGAATTCGAATACACATTACATTAGTTGTTGAAATAACGGGTGCTTCGTATTATAAGGTCAACCAGTTTTTACTGGTTGACCTTATTTGTATAGGAATCATGTATCAGTAGCCAGGGCAGCACGTACGGGTGTGTGGGACAATGATCCCGTCATAGAAAATGAGCGCTTACAATTATAGTGCAATTTTTTTCAAGAGGTCCAGAATTATGGGAAATAGGAGACGACTTTTATCGTAACGACTTCAATAATAGGAAATATAAAGCAAAAATTACAATGTTAGGATTTTAATATTTATAAAAAATTGCAACAATCGCCAACGAACAGCCTTAATTAATGGCAAAGTTTTGTGAAAAGGAAGTATATTGCAAAAACAAAAAACCGGCAATAGTTGCCGGTTTTAGGTAATGATTTATTTAAATTTATTTTGTATTGTTTTCGTTTGAAAATCGACCAGAAGCCATTTTTTTGTTAGCTTCTGCCTGT
>NZ_DKJS01000075.1:9062-71836 GCF_002455205.1 Lysinibacillus sp. UBA6686
TAATTTGATTAACATCCGTCTCATTTCCAAATTCTACATTCATTGCATTTGGAATTTTTGCGTTAAAGTTTTGATTGTTGTTTGCCATTGAAAATCACCTCCTGCAATTAGTTTGTACAGAAGGTGCTTTAGTATCCGTAAATTTTTTAACCAAATTTTTTTAGTATCTTTTTTGATTAGAAAAAATTTGAATCACTCGGGTAGTAGAAATTCAAGTAAATCAGGAGGTACTATCTTAACATCATTTATATTCTGTAATATAGTTCATTGCCTTTTAAAATAAAAAACAGCTGCGGCCAACCAATATATAAAGTGCGAGCGATTCACTCAATATTATAATAACATTAAAAAATTATCGTCATTTACAAGTGCACAATAATGAAAGCGAACATGGATTTAGAAGATAGGGGGGTATATATCATGATCACTCCCTATGGAAAGGAATTGTCTTTGAAATTAAAATAAATAAATAGCTGGGATGAAAGTTGCCCTAACCAATAAGGAGTGCGTCAAGTTAAACAAAGCCAATGTAAACGAAAAACAAAAGTAAGATACTTTTAAAACATTCCTCTAAAAAACTCATAAAATCCCATGTTCATTGGGATAGCCCAGATAAAGAAACCTAATAGGGCAATGAGGAATAGAAGACTTTTATAGATTTTATAAGGCAGAATTTTACTGAAGATAGCTGCATAAATCCCGACACAAACAAATGGTACAACAATTAGTAAAATCATTGATGGGATGAAATAAAGCAGACGTACTCCGATAGGAAACCAAGAAAATATATCCATTTTTGATACCTACATTCTAAGTAAATAAACCTGCAAATCAAAATAGGATGAAAAAAATCCCCAGTTTATCTGGGGAGACGGTTTGTCAGGTTTTAATTAATATTATTTTTCAGGATAAACTACATGCATTGGTGGTGGAACTAACCAACCTTTCGTTTTATTAAGACGTAACAATTTTGCACCAAGTTGTGCTTTACCTGTGTGAAATTGTGCGTACATTAGTGCAATATCCTCTCTAGTTGACATACCCATAACTTGGCTACATGTTACTAATCCAGCCGCAAGGTCACCAGTTAGGGCAGCGCTAATTTCAGGATCATTAAATCTTGCACCAGGAGGTATATCTTCAATTCGTGCTACTGGTCTCTCTGGTGGTGCAGGTGGTAAAGCAACCCCGTTAGTTTTTAAAATCTTTTCTAACTGTTTTGTTTCTTCTCTGCAAGTGTCGATGATATCTTCGATTACTTTTCTTAAATCTTCATCACCTGCATGATTATAAAACGTTTGATAGCCAGCAATAAAGCCATAATTTACTGTAAGATGTGTCCAAATACTAAATACTTCTCCGTAATGTAATGGCTCATCTTTTGGATTTCCACTAAGTATGCCCATGCTTGTACATCCTCTCTTTTTTAAATTCTTGTTAAACATGGATAGTATGAGTGAAATAAGAAAAATAATTCATTTGATAAAGTGAAACAGATATATTTGTGAAAATTTTTCGGTAACTCATAGATAATTCTTGATAATTTTACATAATTGGGGCGATAAATTATCCGAGTTAAAGTGAAAGGAGCTGTCAACAGATAAAAAATACTTTGATTAACTAAAAAAATCTGAAAATATAAACTTTATGTCATTTGAATTGAATCACTTTATATATATCGTTATATACGATATAATCGTTCTAAACGATATATTGAAAGAGGTTATTCAATGATACAGGATATAAATAATTATTTTACAACTATTTTTTATCATCTACATACAACACATGAAGATGTCATTTCCCATCAAAGCGTACGAATTTTACAGATGATTCAAAAGGAAGATGAAGTTACTGTTCGGGATATCGCAGAATTACTGAATATTTCTCAGAATACAGCCTCCGAGCATATTAAAAAACTGGAACGGAATGGCTGGGTGAAGAAAGAAAGAGCTGTTGATGATCAACGCAAAGTCATGCTTCATCTAACTGCAGAGGGGCTTGTGATTGTCAAAAAAAATACCGAATTAGATGATCATAAACTTCAACATGCGTTACATCGATTATCAGAAGAAGAACGACAAATCATTTTACAGGCATTTCATTTATTAAGCGAGGTGTCGAAATAATGTACACGTTTGTTAAAATTCTTAGCTCTGCAGCTATTATTGGAATCGTTACCGAGGTAGCCAGAAGATTTCCTACGTATGGTGGTATTATTGCCGCACTACCTCTTGTTAGTATTTTAAGTATTATATGGCTAACAGTACAAAGTGAATCGAGCGAACATATTCAGCGTTTTACAGTTGGTGTGATCGTTGGACTACCAGCTACGATGGTGATGCTCTTTGTGATATACATGGCGATGAAATCGTCCATTCATATTGTGTTTGCCATTGGATTAGGCGTTGTTTCATGGGTCCTATTTTTGGGCATCCAAAAAGCAATAGCTGGTGTATTTCATATTTCGATTTAGTGAGGAGTTAAAAAATGACAATTCTCTCGATTCAACAATTACCCCAAAAAGAAGTATCGCAGTTTTTTAAGGAACATTGGGGAACGACAGAAATGGTTATATCTAGTGGTATTTATGACTGTAGCAAACTAGATGGCTTTGCATACGTAGAGGCCCAACAGAAGATAACGGGTCTTGTGACATATATTTTACGTGGAGAAGAGTGTGAAATTATTTCCCTAGATAGTACTGTGGAGGGTAAAGGTATTGGTTCTTCACTTGTCCGAGCTGTAGAACAACAGGCTTTTGCAAATAACTGTACAAAGATCACTATTATCACAACGAATGATAATTTACATGCATTAAAATTTTATCAAAAACGCGGCTATTTTTTAGTAGAAATTCTACAAAATGCTGTCGCACAAGCAAGACTTTATAAGCCTGAAATTCCTCTTGTCGGTAATGACGGTATTCCAATACGGGATGAAATAAGACTACAAAAACAATCTGTCTCTTACTAAGGCAGATTGTTTTTATCTTCNNTACAATTATGCCAAGGCGAAATTGATATTCAAGGTTTTCCAGTAGAGAATTTATCGTTATACTTGATTGGGAAACAGGAAAGTGAGGAAAAAAATGAAAAAAGTTCTATTTGTTTTTTTATTTAGCATACTTGTGGTGGGAGCGGTATTCATCATTTATGTAAAAAGTAATCCGCCACTTGCAATTAGTGCTTATACAAGTCTTAAAGATAATCCAACGGTCAAAATAATTGAACTAGAGAATAAAGGATTACAGGAAATACAGCTTCAGCAAGTCCTTATTAACGATAAAATACCTGAAAAGATAGAGCTTGTTGTCAGTAAGTCTGCACCGTTTGAAGCAGAGATGGAAATGGAGAATGATCCGAACATTACATTTTATAAATTAGGGCAAATTACTATTTTTCCTAGTCAATTTATAGATCGTCAGGCAATAGGAAAGCAGCCTCAGCATTATGCTGTGAGAATGGAGGCAGCTGATATGAAAATGATAACGATAAAGTATACATATTTAAAAATTCCATTTACGCTAAAGGCTGCATTGCAAACAAATAAATAGTAATATTGTCCAAGTGCTTTTATCAATGTGCTCTTTACTCCTGACTGCTATAAGGGTAAATCAATGAGCACATTCACTCTTCGGGTTGATGATAACGGAACATATTGCAGTGGATTTCGTAAAATATGAAGAGAGGGGCAACACAAAATACAAACATGTGAATCGATTAATTATTGAAAAGAAGGGTAAGAAACTTGGACATTTTAACTGAAAAATTGATTGTTATCGCATTATTTATACTTGTTATTCATTCGATTGAAACATTGGCCTATGCAGTTAGATTGTCAGGTGCCAGGGTAAAATTATTAGCATCAGCCCTATCCTTATTTAATGTTATGGTTATGGTATCTAGACTGGCTAATATGATGCAGCAGCCCTTTACAGGTAGCTTAATAGATACCGCACCAGGGGTAAACACGCTAGCCTTCGTTGAGCAGCAATTCCGAGTCATAATTGGCTTTGCTTCACTAGGTACATTAGTAGGTATATTACTTTTACCTACATTTGTGGCTCTATTTTCAAGAGCTATTATCCATTTATCGGAGGAAAGGGGCTCTATTCCAGCACTATTCAAGAAAAGCTTGAAAATGGGGTATATCAAAAGAGGCTTTAAGCATATACATATGCCAAGTTTTGCATACTTGAAAGGGATTAGTTGGCGCGATATTCCCTTTAAATTATTCATTATCAATGTACTAATTACTGCGATCTATACAATTGGGGTTCTGTCTGCTCTATACGCAGCACTTCTTGCTCCTGAAAGACATGCAACGGCTATGATGTCATCTGGACTAATTAATGGTGTGGCAACAATCCTATTAATTATTTTTATTGACCCTAAGATTTCCATTCTTGCAGATGATGTTATCAATCAAAGAGGCAGTTATTTGAGCCTTAAACGAGCTTCTGTGATGATGATGGGTTCAAGATTATTAGGAACAATTTTGGCACAGCTCCTATTTATCCCAGGGGCAAAATATGTCGCATGGTTTACCCAATTTATGACATAGTTGATTTAGTATACTAACATAATGATTAAGTGAACTCAGAAGGCAATTAGGATTCACTGAAAAAATAATTTATGGAAAAGAAGGGGAATAATCAAAGACAGGACTATTCTTTACCACTTGCTACAAGGATTTGAAAAAGTTTTTCAAATATTGACAAGTTATACAATGTTGGATTATAGTAGTTAACAATTTCATCAAACTATGAAATTGGCGATGATAAGGACACGAGCGTTGATAGCGATTCACAGAGAGGGAGGCATTTGCTGAAAGCTTCCTAATGCAGCAATCAAATCTTACTACCTTTGAGCCGTGCTTGGAAACTTGCACCGTTATTGCAACGTTACTGCAAATCAATGAGCCACTAGCAAAGTTAGTGGGAATTTGGGTGGAACCACGGGTAATGAACACATACTCGTCCCTTTTATGGGGCGGATATGTGTTTTTTTATTTTTTAATCAGTGTCTTTTAGAACCTGATTATTCAAAAAAGGAGCAGAGAATATGTCAAATCAAGTTATTAACATTCAATTTCCAGATGGTCAACAGCAAGTATTTACAAAGGGTGTAACACTAACCGAAATTGCACAAACAATAAGCCCAGCTTTACGTAAAAAAGCAATTGCAGGGAGTGCTAACGGAACCATCATTGATTTGACGCGCCCAATTGTGGAAGATACACAAATTGCCCTCTATGATGCAAGCTCGAACGAAGGGATTAACGTAATTCGTCATTCAACAGCTCATTTATTAGCTCAAGCAGTGAAGCGTCTGTACCCTGATGCCCACTTTGGCATCGGACCTGTTATTGACAATGGGTTTTATTATGATATCGATCTAGCCCATCCTCTTGTGCCAGCTGATTTAATACAAATCGAAAAAATGATGAAGAAAATTGTACAAGAAAATAGTTCAGTAATGCGAAGAGAGGTTACACGCAAAGAGGCACAGCAGCTCTTTGCCCATGATGCGTTAAAGCTAGAGCTATTAGCGGATATACCCGAGCATGAAAAAGTGACAGTTTATGAGCAGGGAGAATTTTATGATTTATGTCGTGGGCCACATGTACCTTCTACAGGTAAATTACAGCATTTTAAATTAATGCATGTTTCTGGCGCATATTGGCGTGGTGATAGTAAAAATCAGATGCTTCAGCGTATTTATGGTATAGCGTTTGCCTCAAAAGAAGAATTAGCACAATACTTTGTTTTTTTAGAAGAAGCAGAGAAGCGAAATCATCGTAAGTTAGGAAAAGAACTAGAATTATTTATGTTTTCAGAGGAAGCACCAGGTATGCCGTTTTATTTAGCAAATGGTCAAATCATTCGCAATGAACTAGAATCGTATTTACGACAGTTGCAAGCGAAATATGATTATCATGAGGTACGGACACCATTAATGATGAATCAACGCCTTTGGGAGCAGTCGGGACACTGGGATCACTATAAAGACAATATGTATTTTACACATGTAGATGACCAAAGCTTCGCACTAAAGCCCATGAATTGTCCCGGTCACATGCTGATTTTTAAAAATGACTTACATTCATATAGAGACTTACCAATTCGTATGGCTGAATTTGGTCAAGTACACCGGCATGAATTTAGTGGTGCATTAAATGGACTTTTACGAGTGCGTACTTTTTGCCAGGATGATGCTCATATTTTTGTCACACCTCAACAAATCGAGAAAGAAATTGCACTGGCTCTAAAAATTATTGATGAGGTATATAAGGTTTTTGGCTTTCAGTACGATATTGAATTATCTACACGTCCTGCAGATTTTATGGGTGATTTGGAGCTATGGGATCAAGCCGAAGAAGCACTAGAAATCGTTCTTAATCATTTAGGCTTGCCATTTACAATCAATGAAGGCGATGGTGCGTTCTATGGACCGAAGATTGATATTCATATTAAAGATGCTATTCATCGCAGTCACCAATGTGCAACAGTTCAACTTGATTTCCAACTACCTGAGAAATTTGATTTAACGTATATCAACGAGCAAAATGAAAAAGTAAGACCAGTTGTTATTCATCGGGCTGTATTTGGCTCTATTGATCGCTTTTTGGGGATATTAATTGAACATTTTGGAGGGGTGTTCCCTACATGGCTTGCACCCAAGCAGGTACAGATTATTGGTGTAGCAGATCAACACCAAGAATATGTCCAGCAAGTAGTGGAGGCTTTACAAAAGGATCAAATTCGTGTCGGTATCGATAATCGTTCAGAAAAGCTTGGTAAGAAAATCCGTGAGGCTCAAATGAAAAAAATACCGTATATTTTAGTACTTGGTGACCGCGAAAAGGATCAACAGTATGTTACTATTCGTAAACACGGTGAACAATCCTTACATGAAATGCCATTGTTACAATTTATGGACAATATCAAAAAAGAGATAAAGCAAAAAGCAATTTTGTAAAGTCTATACCTTAAAGGTGTAGCTCGACTTCTAGGCACTTTATTATGAATTAAATCAATTACTGTGCTTAGAGTCGAGCTAACTTATGATCGAGGGTAATTTTAAGCGAGAAAATTTGAATTTTTTGTTAAAACATTTACATAATTTACTTGGAAAATCCATTATTTCATCATATTTGCTACTATTTCTTAATTTTTAAGCATACAATAAAATATGACGAGTATTTAAACTATGGAACAATACGATTGTGTGGATTGTAAAGGCTGTTTCCTAATAAGATGGTTTGTGTCTCAGCGTCAATGATAAAATATTTATGATAGGTTTCCTGTTCAGTTTGTCTAAAGGATGCTAAAAAATATACTTGCCGATTGGGATGAATAAAAGTATGTTGAGTGAGGTCCATTTTTTTACCTATTAAATTTGTTTTTAAATGAAATGTTTCTATAGCCTTCGGTATGTCTTTAAAGGCTATCTTTTGACGAATGTTCAAGCTAGCATCAGAATATTCCTCATAAAGTGCTGAATTAATTTGTTGATAAAAATCGCCCTCATTTTGAAATGACTGGTACTGATTATTTGGATACTTATAGGAAGTAGCTACAATAGGTGTACAAAGTGTAGTTGCTGTGTTTTCTACTGAATGCTGAGGCTGCTGTAGTAAAAAGCTTGAAACTAACATCAAGGACATAAACAATACCTGCATCATTTAGCCTCCTTTTATAAATTAGATTTCCCAATTACTTGTTATGTATACGTATCATGACAATAACATCAGGATTTGGATTGAACTTTATAAAAGGAACCTAATACAGGTTTAAAACAGAAGTGATAATGCTGGTTAGGAAACTTGCGCCTGTTTTGAATATCTATTTAGTAATATATCCAATTCTTGACTACAATCTACAACAATAGGATGGGTGAAACCTAAATCCTTTGCCTTTCTATACATTCTTCTTCTCTTCATTTCGATTTTCACCCTCAAGAATTGTTTAAGCGATAATTGTACCAAGATACTTTCCTCCTAAATTTTTTCTCCATTTTCCTGTCATAAAATTCATATGACCTCGATTCAACTTTCTCATTGTATACCACATAAAATAAAAAATATGTCATATTGTGTTTAGTAATCTAAATTCGTAATTTAGTCATAGAAGAGCTTCTTAATTCGGAGAAGGGGTTGGAATACTAAATTTTCAGGTTGAATCTTTTCGCCTATTTTAATTTACTTTAATTGTAATATGCATAAAGTTTAATACCTTGAATCCAAAGATATCAAGGCTGGCTACGTTTAGCTTTTAAAAAAAAATGTAGATTTCATTTAACTAAATTTGTATCTTTTTTACTATTGCAATTACGAGTCGCTATAGTAATACTTTCCATTCAAATTTCTCGAATTTCGTATCTTGTCGCAATTTATCAAATAAACCTTTTTGCTGAGGAAATTATCAATTATTCGGATAAATGTTGGAAATTTTCGAAAATTAGAGTAATAGGAAGGAATATATTTGAAGAGAATTCGTGTGATCCACTTTTTTATTACTAGAAAAGGCTAAAGGTGAACGGATTATAGTGACTATAGTCTTCAAGGAAGAAAATCAATAATGATATAGATCTTAAAGGAAAGAACGCATCAAAATATGTAAACGCCCACACTGTTTGATGTGGGCGTTTATTACTTATCTTAATGAGTCCATTCTTCTCGTAATAGACCATATAATACTAAATCATAAAACTTACCGAATCGGAAAATCTCATTTCTTAAAATACCTTCTTGTGAAAAGCCACATTTTTCATAGGATCGAATAGCTGCTGTATTAAAGCTGAAAACCTGTAGTTTAATTTTATTGATAGCAATATAGTTAAAAATAAAATCAATAAGGGTTTTCATAGCATCAGTTCCAAATCCTTTACCCTGCCATTGTTCACCAATTGAAATCCCTACAAAGCATGTACTGTTTTGCCAATTAATTGAAAAAACGGCACATGTACCAATAAGCTCATTTGTAGATTTTTCAAATATGCCAAAGAAAAAATCTTCTTTCTTTGCACTAATACTTTGGAAGAATGAAGAATGATCCTCAAAGGTTTTGGGAAAGGGGATTTCGTCATTAGCAAATAATAACGACTTTTTTTCACCTTCAATTTTGACAAATGCTTCTAAGTCAGACGAGGTCATTTGCTGTAAAGTAATTGCTTGACCTGTAAGAAAGTTTTTCATGTAATGATCCATTTGTGTTCTCCCTTGTTCAAGGACTGCAGTTAGAATGACATCCCTTGATTGATTAGTTGAATAACCAAAACGTCTACTGCTCTTACCGCACTCATTGGCACAACTCCTTCTTATTTGAATACTTTTATAGTAGCATTTTTGGGGAATAGTAGAAATAAAAAAAGGATTTCAAATAATCAATAGTTCAAATTTCTGATGGTGTTTACAAATAGAGTATTTTACAATGGTTTAAAAGAAAATTCCAAATTATTACGAACATAACGAAAAGAGGGCAATTTAATGCGTTTCCATACACCATATTTTAATGGCTTGATGACCTATTTACCTGAAGAGGAGCAAAACCAACTACAACAAGCAAAAGGGGCAACAGATTCTCAAATTCAAGCCTTATTAGATCTATTTCCTAGTTGTCCAGAATCATTGATTAAACTACTACAGGATATTAATGGAACCTATTATTGTAAGCATGGAGAAGCAACGATTTGTGTCCTAGTATTAGGCTCAGATCTAGGTGAATATCCATATTATTTAAAGTCTATTGAGCAAATGATAAAAGATAGCCAAGTAGTGAATAGTGAAAGTATTTATGAACGTTATCAGGACTTTTTAGAGTATGTTGAAGTGGATGATAGAATTCAGGTGCATATACCATTAAATAAACATTTATGCTTTGCGGATTGTATGAATAATGGTGGCACTTCAAGCTTATATATAGATTTTTATCCAAATGATGGCGGACAGGTGGGACAGATCGTTCGATATGTTCATGATCCAGATAGCTATGAGGTTATTGCACCGTCCTTTGACGACTATTTACAACAGTTAATAGAAGGAGGGTTTGAATTTACAGCAATCTATGAGGAGGAATAGGAGGGAGGCTATCTTTATGAGATTAAAATTTTATGAGACGTGTGATAATCACTTAATTGAGAGATATACGATTACACCAGAGCAGCTACGGTTTACGAAGTCCCCAAAAGAAAGTATTGAGCTAGCAAAACAGGACAAAAATCGTCATGCCATATTGGTGCTTGCAGAAGATAAGCTAGTTACTTTCTTTGTTCTCCATGAAAAAGATGGGGTAAAGCCATATTCAACAAATAAAGCTGCCTTGTTAATTCGCTCCTTTTCTACGGATTATCATGAGCAAGGGAAAGGCTATGCAAAAGCAACATTACAGCTCTTACCAGACTTTGTTCAGGAGCATTTTCCTCATATTAATGAGTTGGTGCTAGGTGTTAATGTCCCAAATATATCTGCACAGGCACTTTATACTAAATGTGGTTTTGTTGATGAGGGAAGGCAAGTACTAGGATTTAATGATGAGCTTATCGTAATGAGTTATTATATCGAGAGGTGAAACGAATGTCATTAGTAATGAACGCAAGGATAGAGCAATTGGATGAAATATGTGCGATAGATCGAGAAGTCCTAGGTGATTTTTCAAGAAGTAAACAGATCAGGCTAGCCATTCAGGAAAAACGCTGTATCATCAAGCAAAATGAACATGGGATTGCGGGTTTTCTAATATTTACAAATGATTTTTTTGAACATAGCTTTATCAGCTTAGTAATAGTAAAGAATTCAGAACGGAGAAGGGGAGTTGCAGCCTCTTTAATAGAAGCTTATGTAGAAATAGCTATCACGCCAAAGATTTTTTCTTCCACTAATCAATCAAATACGGCTATGCATCAAGTATTTGAGAAGACAGGCTTTATAAAAAGTGGCATTATTGAGAATTTGGACGAGGGGGATCCAGAAATTATATATGTAAAATTAAGTACATAAAGTATGAAAGGTCTCGAAGAAAAATTTCTGCGAGACCTCCAAATTTTTTTGATTATTTTTTTGCTCGAATAACTAAAAAGGAAGGGCGACGAAGTTCTTTTTCTAGAGAGGGAAGTTTCTCTACTGCTTCTAAATCAGGAAGCGGCTCTAACAGTTTTTCAATAGTGAAGCCATGTGCAATTAATGAATTGATGATCGTAGAGATACATCGGTGATATTTAACTACACCATCCACAAACCAAGTTTGCTCACGTAAGCCCTCATCCTGATAATTATCGATTGCATAATGATTTCTATTGCCGTTAGCATCATAAATCCAATTATCCACCATTGTTTTCCTAGCTGTTGCAATGGGATGTTCTACGGAAAAAATAAAGATGCCATTTGAACGAAGTATGCTTGCAATTTTCCCGATCACCGCATCAAAATTTTCAATGTAATGCAAGGAAAGGGAGCTTGTAATACAATCAAAGCTTTCTGGAGCTACATGATAATCTTCAATTGCATACAATCCATAGTCGATCTTAGGGTGAGCATATTCACGTCGTGCGATAGCCAGCATATTTCTAGAGACATCAATGGCAGTAACATGTTTTGCTTGGTTTTCAATACAATAATATGCGAATTCTCCCATTCCACAGCCAATATCAAGCATCTGTAAATTCTGTAGATTCGGCAGTAAGGATTTTATCGCGGGTTGCTCCAGTAAATTATTATAATTATAAGGTGTTTGACGTAACGCTTGATAGTGACGGAAAAATTCAGGATTGTCATAAATATTTTGTTTCATGTAAAGCCTCCACTTTTTTACATAACGTTATGTAATATTTGCGCATATTCATTGTCTCATAGCTATGAAATTAGAAATAGACTTTTTATTCTATTTTTAGTAAGATGTAGGTAGAGGCATGTCAACTTTAATAATTTCAACTACCATCTATTTACATATGAATAGATGGTTTATTTTTTTCTAATTTTGCGACATAAATTTGTAACAATTTGCAAAAATTAAAATATTTTGATGGCATATGTTGGCACTTCTTTTTATGAATGACGTTCTTTTTATTGGGAGCAGTATTACCGTTTCCTAAAAAAGACGTTGGGGGATTTTTAAAGTGAGTACAGAAACATTGTTAAACCTAAGCAGTAATTCATTGTTCATTGCCTTTATTTTATTGCTAATTGCTATTTTACCGATTGGACTAGCCGTAAAATCGAAAAGAAAAATGTTTGGCAAAGTCGGATTACTACTAACCTATAGTGCCTTTACTTTACAATTAGTTTATTTTATTTTAAGGTGGATTGCTGTAGATCATGCACCAGTAAGTAATATGTATGAGTTTATGACGTTTTTTGGCATCATGCTTACTGGAAGCTATTTGATTATTCATTTGCTGTATAAACAAATCGTAGTGGGCTTGTTTACTATTCCAGTTTCCTTAATTATTCTTGGCTATGGAAGCGTTTTTACAAAGGAGGTTTCACCGCTTGTACCATCTCTACAAAGTCATTGGCTAACAATTCATGTGATGACCGTGGCCTTTTCAAGTGCTATCTTATCAATTTCGTTTGCAACAGGAATTATCTATTTATTAAGAACATTAGACGTTACAAAGAAATCAATTAGTACCTTTGCTTTAGAATTTGTTATGTATTGTCTTATTGTTGTAATAGGCTTTATTGGTGTGTCTACATACTTCAATCTCACATCAGATACTGTGAAGGTTCATTTTGAAAATTCGCAAGGAAAAGAAGAAACTGCCGATTATACAATGATGCCACTTATTGTCAATGACGCTGCTTTAACCACTGATGGAGAACAAATAGGTGTTTTACAGATCACAAACAAGATTGATGCGAAGAAATTAAACTCTATTGTATGGGCATTTCTAGTGGGAACGATACTATATGTGGTACTTATACTAATGGCAAGAAGGCCATTAATCGTTTTATTAAAGCCATTAACAAATCGCGTACAACCAGCTTTAATGGATGAAATTACATATCGAGCTGTGGTCATAGGCTTTCCATTGTTTGCTCTAGGAGGGCTATTATTCGCCATGATTTGGGCACAAATTGCTTGGAGTAGATACTGGGGCTGGGATCCTAAAGAAGTATGGGCACTCATTACATTTTTATTTTATGCAGCCTTCCTTCATTTTCGACTATCAAAAGGGTGGGAGGGTGAAAAAACAGCTTGGTTAGCAATTATTGGTTTTGGCATTATCGTCTTCAATCAAGTATTTGTAAATCTAGTGATTGCTGGTCTACATTCGTATGCATAAGGGGCTGAGAAATGAGTTATTTTCTTAAGCTAAATCTAGTGAGTATATATTATGGACTAATGTTCTTTATTTCGATTGAATTACAGGTGAATTATTATCGAATGTTAAGGCTTACTGGATGGGAAGGGCAACAGATTGATATTTTTTTATTTCTGATACAAGCAATCAGTTGGATAGCAGGGAGTGTTATTCTGTATAAACTAACAGCTAAATGGCTTGCTCGTCGCCGTTTAGTGTATGTAACAACTATTCTTTGGCTGCCATATTCAATCATCTTTACCTTTCTATTTGCAAGTATTTTTCCAATCACCAATCAAGGCGATTCACCAGCACCTGTGCAAGGATTTATCCTTTTTGCAATGATCTTTTCATTTCCGTTTTATATTGCTATTTTAAATTTCCTGTGTCGTTTTTTTAGTGCCGATAATGCACAGGGGTAATAACATAAAAAAAGAGACATCCAAACCAAGGATGTCTCTTGAATTTTTGCATTTAAATGCTAAAGCTTACCATTAAATCTTTACAACATTAGTTGCTTGTGGTCCACGGTTTCCTTCTTCTACGCCGAATTCCACTTTTTGACCTTCTTCTAAAGTTTTAAAGCCATCCGATTGAATAGCAGAAAAATGTACAAATACATCATTTCCGCCTTCAACTGCGATAAAGCCAAACCCTTTTTCTGCGTTAAACCATTTTACTGTACCTTGTGTCATGTGAACACCCTCCCAAAAAAATTCAACAATCATATTCCTTCCATCGCTTGCAAAGAATCACGTACTCAAAAGCTCGTATTATCCTTTTGAATACGTGATTTTAATGGCATTAAAGAAGTAATGTAATTATTATTTTCATTATATAACAGTTTTATACATTTATCCAGTATATTCCGTTTTTGGAGAGAAAAAATTTACATTTATAGAAAATAGATAAACTTTATGTTGACTTTTCGCTAGTCAATCCACGCTTTCTCTTTCGCTACAATTACTGCCTCCGCTCTTGATTCTACATTCAGCTTAACAAATAATTTAGATAAATAGTTTTCAACTGTTCTCTGTGTTACGCCAATGGCAGAAGCAATGGCTTTATTCGTACAGCCCTGTGCGACAAGCTGTAAAATTTCTTGTTCTTTGTCACTCAGTAAAACTTCCTGATGTCTATTTGGCATATTCATGCGCTGCTGAACGAAATCCAAAAAATCTGCTGATAGTAGAATTTCACCTCTTAACGCAGCTAGAATGGTTTGTATCACTTGCTCTTTAGTGGCTAACTTTGAGAGTAGACCGTCAATTTTTTTCTCTACCAGTAATTCGTAATAATCGGAAAGCTCGTATCCTGTATACAGTAAGATGATGGATTCGGGATGTTTTTTCTTAATCATTTCAGAAAGCTGAATACCATTAATTGGTTTCATATTAATATCGATTAAAAATAATTGAAAAACTTGAGCATCCATTCTTGCTAATACCGCTTCACAATTCTGCTCTGTGTCTATATTAACATCCGTTAAATCCTGTAGTAATGTTTTCGTACCATCTAAAACGACAGGATGGTCATCTACAATAAGAATATTAATCATACGAATCCCCGTCCTCTTGAATTTGAATATATATATGCATTCCTTCATTATGGCTGGAGGCAATGTTGATCTCACCATTAAATGCACGAACACGCTCACGAATACCGTTTATACCCATGGAAGCTGATGATTGCATTAAATCTTCGATATTACAGCCAATGCCATTATCATCGTAATGTAGGATAAAACCATGTTGAATGGCTTGTAACTTTAATGATACCTCAGTGGCCTCAGCATGCTTTATCGCATTATTTAACAGTTCTTGTACTAGACGATAAACAACTAAATGTAAGGTGACGTCCTGAAATTGGACACGTTCTATATGTGCATTTAATAAAAAATCTGCCCGAATTTTGACCTTTTGTATTAATTTTTTTAAAGCCATTTGTAATCCAAATGTGTCAAGTAAAGGAGGGCTTAGATTCTCGCAATATTCCCGTAAATCTTTTGTAGCATTCAGCAATTGCTCTCGAATATCTAATACCTTTTCTTTTTTTATAACTGATGTTCCAGCAAGCACATCTAACTCTCTCGCTAAATGAAGCTGTTCCTGTAAAATGGTGTCATGTAATTCTTGCGCTAAAATACTTTTTTCTTTTTCAATAATATTCCACAATAATTTATCGAGCCAAGGTAGCTGTGTATCATTGGCATCCTGTATTTGTTGGATTTCTTGCACTAAATCTTCAATAAGCTTCAGATTATCAATAAACATGGAGACATAAAGTGAAAGTAACTCAAGCCAAAGTAGCTCTTCCTTTTGCAGGGAGTGTCTTATTTTTAAAACGACCTTTTCTTCACCAGCATCGTGTAGCAACAGTTGAATCGTGCCCATTTTTTCAATAATTTCACCGCGAACGAATGGTACAACTTCTGTTTCGGTAGTAATCAAAAAGGCTGTTGTACCAAGTTTTTCGGTAATTTCATATTTGAATTGTTTTAATAATTCTTGTTGATTTTTTGCTTTTCCCATTCTGTTAACTGCAGCATATAAATTATGTACATAATTACCAGTGGATGAAAAAATAATTTTTCGGTATTTAAAATCAAGCTGCTCTTTTATATAGAAGCTTGCTATGATAACGAGAAAAATAAGTATAAAGATACTTGTCAATGTAACAAGTGAAATATCCTTTAAAAATACTAAGGCTATGCTTGAAGTCAGTATTATGGCACTAAAAAAAGCAAGGGTAGAATAATACCGAAATCGAGATAATTGGTATTCAATATCGAATAGTCGCTCATTCACTTGAATGAAAATAAAGGAAAATGGAATAAATAATAAAAATAGCGCAGCAAACTCCGCATGTAAAATTGGTTCGTGCCCCAAAATTTCTGGTATTACGAAAAAAAGTAAAAAAGGTAAGAATGGTGTAATAAAGGCAATAGCAATTAGCCTGATTTTTGCTAGTTTTGTTCGTAAATAACTTGTAAGTAATATATAGATAGCATAAAGGACAAGTCCAACAAATAGACCTAAAATAAAAGAGGCAGTTAATTCTCTCAAACCTCGATCAAATAGTGCATAGACATAAGAACAAAGAACCGCAAGTGGAAAAACATAAAGCCATTTCGTATCAAGATATCGCCATTCTATATGTAAGTAACGGAAATACAATTGTAAAAAGTGAATTAAAAGTACTAAACATAAAATGATACCTATCCCTATTACTAGCATACCAATAAGATCTCCTCTAGCGGAAGCACCTGTACTAATATAAGCTAAAGAGCAGGTTAATAAAAATAGTGTTAACAGTTTCGTTTTTTCATCTTTTCTATTATTCTTCCATAAATAGAAAGAAACCCCTAAGGAGAGTAAGAAATAAAATATTGGAAAAATAATTTGCAAAAATAATTCCTCAGGTATATCTTGATGCTGAATTGTTATGGAATGAACAACGCCACTAGGCTTAATAAACGTTAACTCTTTGGCACTTCTTGCGACAGAGTAATATTGAATGGAACTATTCTCCTGTGCAGGTTTCCCATCAAATGTTAGTAAAATATCACCTTTTTCAAGATTATGTTGCTGTGCCCAATCAGGATAATAGAGATCAGCAATAACTAGTTGCCCACTAGATGCGTCTACCAAAATACCAATAAAAGGTACCTTAATTGTTACTGCAAGTACATAAATTCCTAGTACTAAATATGCAATGAAAATACTATATGTCCATTTAATCATCTAACTCTCTCATTTATTTTCATCGAATAATCTCCGTTTCATCAAATAGTATGCTATATATTATCCATAATAAATGATCATTATGGAATACCGAAATCAGCTCTTTCGGAAAACCACTATTGCTTTTTCGGAATAACGAAATAGTCTTTTCGGTAAAAGCTATGATAGTGTAAATCTAGCATATGTGACGGAAAGGGGGAGCATTGCATGAAAAAGTGCGGATTGTCACTAATCCTGTTTTTCCTAGTCGCCATCATGTTGTATCCAATGACAGCTATTGCTAATGCCTTTGCAAAAGATAAGGTTGAAGTTGATATTTGCATTATCGGGAGTGATAATCATTTTGTTTATAAAATACCTAAGCGATTACATAAAGATAAGCCTTATGTTGAGATGAGAAATAAGATTGAATCCACATTAGCAAGTCATTGGAAGGTAGAAGATGCTCATTATGAAGCGAACCAGTCAGAAGTTGCGTATACTTTCTTCATTCAAGATTTATTTCAAGAAAAGCAAAGTGGGCAAATGAAAGTAGCAATTCCATATAGTATCCTAGTAGGAATGTTTGGTGAAGATGAAGCCATTGAATTACGTATTTTAGCTAGTAAATTAACGAATTGGAAAGTCAATGCAAATGATTGGGCAGCATTCGGGTTTGTAGCACCTCTCACGCTTTTAAGTGATCAGGAATATGTCTATGAGGGAGCTGTCTATGATCTTTTACAGCAGCGGGTAGGCCATTTTGATGGAACCGTCATGAAAGGTCAATTGGTGCTCAATAGCGTTATCTATTTTAGTTTTATTTTAGTGCAATTATTGACTTGTATAACTATGTCAAGACGCCTGAAAAAGAGAATTATTAAAGATCCAGAAAATATGCATCAGTTCCGAAAGTTAAATTATCTGTATCAAATCATTCCATTAATGGTGATCGTTGCGCAAATCGTTTTTTTAGTGATGTCTGGGCTGTTGACTGCATTTGGTCTTTATTTTAATCCAGGCATTGATTTATTATTTATTGTTGGACCGATTTTATTGAATATTATTTTGCTACCTACATTTTTCGTTACCACTGAAAGTGAAATCTCTAAAGAGTTAAACACCTTTGATTCAGGTATGTAAATATTGAAGTTGTTTTTTCTTTTTGCCCGACCAAATAGGGGTATTAGATGTTATAATGGTCAACAGCAAACGTGAAGGAGCTGTTGAGAGACGATGACGCATCCAGAAACTGCGTATTTAAATTTATTACAACATATATTAGAGAATGGCATTAAAAAGGAAGATCGTACAGGGACAGGGACATATAGTGTATTTGGCCATCAAATGCGTTTTGATCTCAGTAAAGGCTTTCCATTGTTAACGACAAAACGTATCCCGTTTAAACTTGTAGCTAGTGAGTTACTTTGGTTTATTAAAGGTGATACTAATATTCGATATCTATTACAGAATAATAATCATATTTGGGATGAGTGGGCCTTTAAAAAATGGATTGAATCTGATGACTATTCAGGTCCCGATATGACCGATTTTGGTAGACGGTGTTTAGTTGATGAATCATTTAACGTGACTTATCAAAAAGAGCTGGCATCATTTTGTGAGCGTGTATTGTCAGACGATGAATTTGCACGCAAATATGGGGAACTAGGGAATGTCTACGGCAAGCAATGGCGCAATTGGACAACATCTACAGGGGAGAGCCTTGATCAATTGCAGGATGTAATCCATCAAATTAAACATAATCCTGATTCAAGACGTATCATTGTCAATGCTTGGAATCCAGAAGATGTGATTGATGCAGGAGCAAAAGGCAGTAAAGCGGCATTACCTCCATGTCATGTGATGTTCCAATTTTATGTAGCAGATGGTAAGTTGAGCTGTCAATTGATGCAACGAAGTCTGGATACACTATTAGGCTGTCCATTTAATATTGCTTCCTACGCATTATTGACACATTTAATTGCGCATGAGTGTGGATTAGAAGTTGGCGAGTTTATTCATAGCATTGGGGATGCTCATATATATATAAATCACGTGGAGCAAGTAAAAGAGCAGCTTTCTCGTGAACCAAAGGACCTACCAACCTTGAAAATTAATCCGAATAAAACGTCAATTTTTGATATAGAGCTTGAAGATTTAACGATTGAGGGCTATAATCCGCATCCAGCAATTAAAGCACCCATAGCCGTATAACTATAACAGCAGCCGATTTGGTTGCTGTTTTTTTAGAATATTATTTTCCTGAAAAAGGTAAAATTTTAGAATAATTCACCAAATGTTTCAAAAGAGAGTTTTCCATTATATTGAATATGGCAATTATAGGATATATACTAAAATTAGATATCAATACTAAGAAATCTTTAGGGGTCAAATAAAAATGTAGAGGTGAATAGTATGAGGAAATCAATGATGTTTCAAATAGATGAAAGAGGAGAAAAACAACGTAGAAGGAAGTTAACGATCCATTCGCCTCAACCAGAAAAAAATGCTATTGAACAACATGAGCAATTCCACATCTCTACAAAATTAACACAGGAGCAAATTAAGAAAATGATGCAGGTAATTGATGAAATTCGTCTTAGACGATAAGGATATATTATAAATAAAGCGCTTTCTAAGCTATAATAGCCTAGGAGGTGTTTTAGATGAACGTAATATTTGTAGAAACATTTACAGGTACAGAGCTTTTACAAATGGTGTCACAGGATGTAGCTGGCATATTAGCAGCAGCACAAGGAGAGAGTGTAACATTCCCATTAGGTCACTTTAAGTATGAATTTCATAACCTAGATTTTTATGAGGAAAACGGAGAAATCCGACAAGAGCTAGTTATTTACGTAAAGCGAATTTAGTGCTGAACTTCATTCTGTCTTTTTATACGAGAGAAAAGAATAAGATGCATTTCAAACGGAAAAAATAAAGACAGGTGTTAAATAAAGCAATTTTCTTGCCTTTATCGATACCTGTAACTATAATAGTTACAACAGGTGGTGATACATATGGTGAACAGTCGATTTTCGGTAGCGATCCATATACTTTCGCTCATTGCAACAACATCTGATAAAAGTCAGCTAACCTCTGATTTTATGGCAGGAAGTGTCAATACAAATCCAGTTGTGGTAAGACGCATGATTGGTACCCTCAAAAAAGCAGGATTGCTGTCATCACAAACAGGCATCGCTGGATATGAGCTATTAATAGAGCCAAGAAATCTAACATTATTGGCTATCTATCAGGCAATTGATGGGCCCGAGCAACTTTTTGCGATTCATGATGAGCCAAATCCAGCCTGTATGGTGGGGAGAAAAATCCAACATACGTTGGAGGGTGTTTATACATCTATTTGGCATGCAATGGAAGAACAGTTACAAGCACAAACTTTACAGGATGTGCTAGATCAACTTCGTCTTTAAACGAAGTAGATCTTTTGTACTCTACCTGTAACTTAAATAGTTACAACTATAAACTAGGAGGAACACATAATGAAAATTGGTGTAATTGGAGCAACAGGGAAGGCAGGACAAAGAATAGTAGAGGAAGCATTACAACGTGGTCATGATGTAACAGCCATCGTACGCTCTGCCTCGAAAGTAGCAGCTAATATCCCTGTTATGGAGAAAGACGTATTTGCCTTAACGCAAGAGGATGTAAAAGGCTTTGATGTTGTTATTAATGCGTTTGGCGCTCCGTTTGGTCAGGAAGAATTACATGTAAAAGTAGGTCGTCATTTAATTGATATTCTAACTGGCATAGATACAAAATTATTTGTTGTTGGTGGAGCGGGCAGTTTGTTTGTAGATCCAGAAAAAACTACGCGTGTAATGGATACACCAGACTTTCCCGAAATGTTTTATGCAACAGCTAAAAACCAAGGTGAAAATCTACTTGATTTACAACAATCTGCAATTACTTGGACATTTTTAAGTCCATCTGCATTCTTTGATCCAGAAGGTCCAAGAACAGGAAGCTACAAAGCAGGTGCTGACCATTTATTAGTAAATGCTGCTGGTGAAAGCTATGTAAGCTATGCTGATTATGCAATAGCTGTAATAGATGAAATTGAAAATCCAACTCATAAAAATAGTCGTTTTACTGTAACTTCAGATAAATAAAAAAGAAAGTTCGGGATTTATTGGAAAGGTTTTTACTTGCTTCTTTTTTATGACATTCACAACTTAATGCGGAAAAATAGACCGAGCGTATAGAATGCGCTCGGTTTTTAGCGAATAATTTACTTTTTTAAAGGATTTTTTTATTTTACAGAAAAATGCCTGTTTACAATCCGCCATTAATTAGCTACTATCAAGTGTGAGTATTGCATAAAAGGAGACGACAATGATGTCAACACAACGTATAGAAAAAGATTTTTTAGGTGAACGAGTATTACCAGCAAATGCTTATTATGGGATTCAAACGCTACGTGCGACTGAAAACTTTCCTATTACAGGCTACACAATTCACTCGGCTTTAATTAAAGCAATGGGAATTGTTAAAAAAGCAGCAGCATTGGGCAATATGGAAGTACACCTATTATCAAAAGAAATTGGTGAGGCAATTGTCGAAGCAGCACAAGAAGTGATAGATGGAAAATGGGATGCAGAATTTATTGTAGACCCAATCCAGGGCGGTGCAGGTACATCGATCAACATGAATGCCAATGAAGTAATTGCAAACCGTGCCCTAGAAATTTTAGGGAAAGAAAAAGGGGACTATCAATCTATCAGTCCAAATAGCCATGTGAATATGTCCCAATCAACAAATGATGCTTTCCCAACAGCTATTCATATTGCTGTTTTAAATTTAATAGATGAATTACTGCTAACGATGGATAATATGCAAGCTGTATTCCACCAAAAAGCAGAGCAATTTGCACATGTAATTAAGATGGGACGTACACATTTACAAGACGCAGTGCCAATTCGATTAGGACAAGAGTTCGAAGCTTACTGCCGTGTGATCAACCGTGATATTGTACGTATCCGTCAAACTCGCCCAAATTTATATGATGTGAATATGGGCGCAACAGCAGTTGGAACAGGTTTAAATGCATTCCCGGATTACATTAAGTCTGTCGATGAGCATCTTGCTGAAATTTCAGGATTACCGTTAAAAGGTGCAACTCATTTAGTAGACGCTACACAAAATACGGATGCTTATACAGAAGTGTCTGGTGCATTAAAAATCTGTATGATTAACATGTCTAAAATCGCGAATGACCTTCGCTTAATGGCTTCTGGGCCCCGTGCCGGCTTAGGAGAGATTATCTTGCCAGCTCGCCAACCGGGATCTTCCATTATGCCAGGCAAGGTAAATCCAGTAATGCCAGAAGTTTTAAATCAAGTTGCCTTCCAGGTAATCGGCAATGATCAAACAATTTCTCTAGCATCTGAAGCAGGTCAATTAGAATTAAACGTGATGGAGCCTGTATTAGTATTTAACCTAATTCAATCCATCAGCATTATGAATAATGTATTCCGTGCGTTTACTGAAAACTGCTTAAAAGATATTGAAGCAAATGAAGAGCGTATGAAGGAGTATGTAGAGAAAAGTGTTGGTGTCCTAACGGCTGTTAATCCACATATCGGCTATGAAGTGGCTGCTCGTCTAGCACGTGAAGCAATCCTATCAGGTCGTTCAATTCGTGATTTATGTTTGGAAGCTGGCGTACTAACAACTGAACAATTAGATTTAATTTTAGACCCATATGAAATGACACATCCTGGTATTGCAGGATCAAGCATTATGAAATTGAAATAATAGTTTTTAGAGAGCACTTTGCCAAGCGTAAAGTGCTTTTTTATCTTGATTCAGCAGATTTTTACTGTACGAAAGCGAAGAGTCATGCATAGATACTCCCATCTTTATAGGTGATGAGGTGATTCTTTCTTTTTCAGTGCGGGTACAAATGCCTGCTATAATAGAGAAACTAAGGTAAAGAACTCCACATCTTGTTAAAACGCCTTAGTACCAACATCAAGATTGGCCTAAAAGCCCTGACGGATGTCACGAATTTTGAAGAGAGTTTTTCGAGTGAGTTCGAAAATCCAGACACAATTACACTGGGATTTAATTGATATGACTTAATTCTTACAATTGAGGGGTCTTTTTCTGTGAATCTAAGGGAAATTCAACTATAATAACTACATTGGAATATTATTATAGTTGGGGGAAATTAGTATGAGTTTAGGAAAAAGAAGTATAATTGGTTTTTCTGCTTTAAATGTTCTTATGATTATTATTTTAGTCATAGACCTAGCAAATGTTACATCATTGGATTGGTTATCTACATTATTAACAATACTGGGAATTGCAATGACACTTTCCTATATTGTCTATGTACAGTATAAAATTATTAAGCCCATCAACCAATTAGCAGCATCTGCTCAGGCAATTGCAGAGGGAAATTTGCATACTGCTCCTATTGAAGTGAATTCCAATGATGAAATTTCATCGTTAACAAAAGCATTCTTAGAGATGAAAAAACAATTACAAATTATCACACAAAAAATTGCCAATAGCTCTTCAGACTTATCTGCTAGTATAGAGGAGCTATCAGCCAGTACAAATGAAATTACGATGGCTGTTGATGAAGTCGATTCTCAAATGGAAAAAACGTCAGATAGACTTAAGCATGTAGCACAATCGGCCAATGAAAGTGCGGTGGCGATGCAAGAAACAGCTGATGGCATTGAACGAATAACTGTGGCAACGCAAGATGTTTTTGACCATGCAAAGGAAGCAAATGATGTTGCCGGTAACGGTGCAGAAATTTTACATGTGGCTAAAAATCAGATGCAATTTATCTCGAATTCAACTGAAAAAACAAGTCAATTAATGCAACAGTTAACAAATAAAATGATGGATATTAAATCCATGATCGATATGATAACTACCATTACAGATCAAACGAATTTACTAGCATTAAATGCAGCGATTGAAGCAGCACGGGCTGGGGAGCATGGTCAGGGTTTTGCAGTGGTAGCAGAGGAAGTTCGTAAATTGGCAGAGCAATCCAAACATTCAGCACATCAAATTGTTGAGCTAGTAGTTGGAATTGAAAATGATACAACACAGGTTGCATCATCGGTTGAAGAGGATTTAAAAAATGTTCAGCAAGGTGTCTATGTCATTGATGAAGCAACAAAATCATTTGGTACGATATCTCAACATGTAAGTAAAATGACGAGTCAACTGGAGGATATATCTGCTACAGCTGAGGAGCTTTCAGGTAGTGCTATTGAAGTAACGAAATCAGTTATGACAATTGCTTCTGGAATGGATAAGTTATCACATTATACAGAAGTTGTTTTACAATCAGTAGATGAGCAAAGTGCCTCCATGCAAGCAGTCAATACTGTATCACAAGATTTATGTGTGCAAGCGGAAAATTTACAAAAGCTTACACAGCGATTCAAGGCATAATCATGTAATAGAAGAAACTTAGAAAAAAATCACATAACCCACATGTTTAAGAAGTATGAATTGTTGATACATGTACATGACAATTTAGCAAAGACGTTATACAAAGCCTAGGCTCAAAAGTAATGTTGGTGCCTAGGCTGCTTCCATTAAAATTTGGCTTAAATCGATTCTTTATAATCATGCATTGCCGAAGTATATTGGAATGTTTTAGGGTTGAATAGTCCATTACGTTAATCCATCATCCCTAATTGTCCCATTCTATTCAATAAAGGATGGATAGGCTACACTAAGTTAGACAGATTTAATAAGGGCTAGTACACTATAATTACTAACCTAAAGGAGCGTGTTTTATGTCACGTCAACGTCGAACTTTTACAGCCGATTTTAAACTTCAAATGGTGAAGCTATATGAAAATGGTAAGTCTCGTGCAGATATTGCGAGAGAATATGATATTACACCATCTGCACTGGATCGTTGGATTAAAAACCATCAAGAAACCGGTTCATTTAAGGCAGAAGATAACCGTTCACAGGAAGAAAATGAACTAGTAGAGCTACGCAAAGAAGTACATCGCCTGCGAATGGAGAACGATATCTTTAAAGCAAGCAGCGCTGATCATGGGACGAAAATAGATGTGATTCGTCACAATGCTCACAAATATTCGGTATCAGCAGATGTTTTTTGTGCGAAAGCGAAGCGGCAGCAACAATGTGCGACGTCCTACAAATCCCAAGAAGTTCATACTACTACCACTTAAAAATACAAGAAGATGATGAGCGACAAGCACAAGAAGCCGATTTACAACAAGCTATTTACGTCATCTTCAAATACCCCATCTTTTAGAAGCTTCTTTAACAGTCCTAACATCATTTAATATATACATGAAATTCTCCTTCTAAATTCCTAACAAGGCTTTTTCTTCGCGTCAAATTCTTCCTGAGTCAATATCCCATCATCTAATAAATTCTTCAATTCGATGATCTCGTCAGCAACATCATACATATCTTTTTCTTTTGGAGCTGTAGGTGAAGAGGAAGTTTCCTTTTCAATCGCCTTGAAATTTTCAATAGCATTCTTAATTTCAACAACAACATGCATTGGTACATTATCAATTAGAGTTTTGCTTCCAGATGAGACAATTTCAATAGTTGAATTGGCAAGCTTACTAGAAATGTTAATGCTGCTAATCGATTCTAAAGGAATGTTTTTTTCGCCGTTGGAAGCCATACTCTTGATTTCATGAAGGACCACGCGTTTATCTGTGAGATATAACTGTTCAGTACCTTTAACAGATGCACATACGGCTAGAAGTGTTTCACCTTGATCGTTGAATTTATCATCAAACAATTGAATTTGTTTAGCCATTATCTTTTTCTTTCCAAATCCAGCTAACTTTATAGTTTCTGCTATTGTATCCATGTCACGCACCCCTTACAGATTTTTGTAATTTCATTTTAAGGAAAATATTGACAATAGTACATAACAAAAAAACAGACAACTGTATTAGTTATCTGTTTTGTAATTAAAACAATTAAAATTACTATGAACTTGTTTTATAAAAGAAAGTTTATTTTGTAATCTTTACATTATTAAATCTGTAATCTGTCCAGTTAGCACGAATTAAAATATTTATTGAATCAGCATCAACAGGAGCATAGAAAATAACATCTTCAGCAGTTACGCCAGGCTCAATATAGGTATCAGCGTGGGGAACATTCTCTTTTTTATTATATCTTTCAAAATTGAATTTAAAGTTATAACTGTACTGATTTCCATTTGCGACAATCTTAGATAGATCACTTCCATTGCTAATTTTATCATTAGAGTTATTTACATATGTAACATAAATTTTTAATGAATCAGAATCTTGTACAACTTTATCAATTTTAACTGTTACATTTTTAATAGTTTGTGATAATTCAGATTGGGTAGTAGTTGTAGTTGATCCAGTAGCATTTGATGTAACTGCATAAGTATTAGATTTACTATCATAAGTAACCTTATCACCGTATAATCCCACAATAGCATCTAGCGGTACATATGCTTTTTTGTTAATGATCTGGACATCAACAGATTGTTTTTTTCCATCAAAAGTGAAATTATACTTTGTTGCAGCGTATGCACCCATGCTGAAAGTTAATAGTAAAACAAGTATGCTGAATAGAATTGTTGATTTTTTCACTGCAAAAACCTCCTTTTTTTCCATTTTATTCGAACCTTTGTTATGTGTATATAATAAAAAACAGACAACTTTATTAGTTATCTATTCTTCGTTCCGTATTGGACTGTTTAGCTTGTTCAATTACTTCCTCAAAAGCTGTTTTAATTTCCTCTAACCAGCTTCCAGTTATTATTGAATTGTGTAAAACCAGATTATTATAGATGGTCCAAATAATTATGAATCAAAAATAGTTTTAGATGATACCAATAAGCAAATTGGTTTATGGATAAATATTATAAAAAATGCTCCTTTAATGTCAAAAACATTTAGTAAATATGATTTTAAATTTATTTTGATACCATTTAAAGATATTTTATCTGTTGAAATAATAGAAGATGGAGTTTCAGTAACTAGAACATCAAGAAGTTCAAAACTAGGTGGTGAATTAGTTGGAGTACTAGCAGGAGGAGTAGGGGCAATAATTGGCGGTACTTCTGGAAGCAAAACTACAACAGAAAATATAAAACAAATTAATTTATTAATAACAGTTAATGATATCCATAATCCAATTTATACTATTAATTTCTTTTCATCAAATGTTGATTCTACTTTACAAAACACAAATCATAAAGACGCAATAATGGTTTGTAAAGAATGGTATAGTATTTTGACTCATATTATTAAAAAAGATAATTCAAGCGAGAAAATTTCATCTAAAACTACTACTATAGAGAATGTAAATATATCTGAAAAACTTAAAGAGTTAAAGCAATCAAATATTGAGGGTATTTTAACAGATGATGAGTTTATGAACAAAAGCAAAGGATATTGAATAGGATATAAGCTGATTTTTTAATATGTTGAATAATAGAGGAGTAATTCCCTCTTTTTTATTTGCAAAAATATGAAGAAAAGTGAAAAAACTAACATTAATTGACTTCTAAATTACACTCCTTTACAATTGATTTTAATAGTCTAATAGGAACTTGATTCCTTAACAACTGAATAGCGTGTAATAATAGGTGTAAATTGCGTGCAATTTACTGAAAAGGGAAGTCGGTGCAAATCCGACACTGTCCCGCAACTGTAAATGTGAGCGACTTTTCAAATACCACTGTTTTCAACGGGAAGGGGAAAAGAAGCGATGACCATAAGTCAGGATACCTGCCTATTATGAGTACACACCATAACCCTACGAGGAATAGGAGGTGGCATGTTGACAAAACAGAATGCTCTGTTTGTCACAGTACGTCGAACGCCCAAATTAAATAAAGGTATGTGGATGAGTTCCCATACATTTAGATTTGGGTATCGTTTGACCTTTTGTGATGAACGAAAACAATAAATTGAAGGATTTCCTCTAAATATGAAGGAAATCCTTTTTTTACTGATGACTTCCGTTTTGAAAATATGTACGAAAAGAGGATGCACATATGACGAATATTCATGTATGGTCAGCACAGGAAACGCACATTGAGGATATGAAAATTTGTAAGCAGCCACGCACTGAAGTTGCCAAGCAAGCAAAAACAAGAATGGTTGTGGAATCACTTGTTGATCAATTACTTGCAACCCGTCTTATTAGTAATCAGCGACTATTTGAACAAATTTTATATAATAAGGACATTATTTGGATTCAAAATGAGGAATTTAATGGACATCTTTTCGCAAGGGCAGAGATAGCAGAGAACCTGAAAACGAAAACAAATAGCTTTATGATGTATATGCCAACAAATCCAATTGTGTATGAGGTGGATGGCGAGCTTTATCATTTAATTACACGTATCGATTCAACCCGTTCTAAACCAAATCTAGAACGATTTTCTGTAGAGCCTAAGCCTGTATTAAGTGCTGCTCGTGTCAATGATTTATTGTGCTCAATTGTGATGCGCTTTTATGAAACTTATTTGGAAGATTTATCACGAATTGCTCAGGATAACAAACTTATTAGTCTAGTAGAACGTGAGTATAAGCATTTTTTACAAGCCGTGAAGGAACTAAATGATTATCATTTAAACTGGCATCCACGTGGTAATGGTCATGAGCTATTGCTGCAATTAATTGATAATTTGCAACTTTTGAAAAGTAGACCAGGCAAAGTATTAACAGACTTTTCGAATTCCCATAGCTACGCTGTTGTAGAACCTTCTTATCGCCCTTTCAAAGACACAAGGCAAAATGTATGGGCATTATAGAAAAAAGCAGCTGCTCAGGTCAGTGGAAATTGTTCTATTTAATTCAAGAACAACATGGGTTCAAGAGAAAACTGCTCATGTCAGCAGAATAGCTCAGTTACATGGGAAAACCACTCCGGTCATCCAAAAAATAGCTCAGGTAAAGTTGAAATCCGCTCCGGTCATCCAAAAAACAGCTCGGGTACAGGAGAAATCCGCTCCGGTCATCCCAAAAATCGCTCGGGTACAGGAGAAACCCGCTCTGGTCATCCCAAAACTTGCTCAGGTTCAAGTGAAACCCGCTCAGGCAAGCCATAAAACTGCTCAGGCTAAGGAGAAATCCGCTCCGATTAATCAATACCTCTCGAAACCAGAATTAATAGAATCTGCAGTACAGAAACAGGACATGGTATCAATTCCACATGTCCTGTTTCTACTTTTCTAAATTATTTGATACAATGCATTGCTGCTTGTGCCTCATGCCATGGAACGGAATAGCCTTTTCCTTTTGCGCAAAAAATACTTGCGGATGTATATTCAGGATCGGCATTTTTATTGTAGCCGATTTGAGTAATAATTTCTTCCGGATTATGACATTCATCGTAGCCATCAAATTGTAGAGAAAGCACACCCTTACCATTGGTGTAGGCCGCAAAGGTCGTACTATAGTTCATAAATGTCGCGACAGGAGCACGACCCGTAATCATGACATCCTCTTCTGAAACAATTGGAGGGTCAAATGTACCGGATGCTTGCTGAATATCTGTCATTATGCGGCCGATAAAATCGGTAGATGCTTTTAACTTAAAGCGGTAATAGGGCTCCAGAAGGATGTTCGCCGCTTGTTCAAGCCCTTGCCGTAATGCTCGGAATGTGGCCTCACGAAAATCGCCGCCGTCGGTATGCTTAATATGTGCACGCCCTGTTAAAAGCGTAAAATGAATATCAGTCACGGGAAAGCCTGTTAGTAATCCATGATGTTCGCGCTCGAATAAGTGCTTTTCAATCAGTCGTTGATGCCCAACGGATAAATCGTCTGTATGACATGCATTGACAAATGTAATACCAGTACCGCGTGCACTTGGCTCCATTAATAAATGTACTTCTGCATAGTGTTTTAAAGGTTCGAAATGACCATATCCTGTAACAGTTGATGCAATTGTTTCCATATATAATATCTGTGGCTCCCCGAACGAAATGGCTAGTGAAAAACGCTTGTTTAGCACTTCGATAAGGACCTCAAGCTGGATAACCCCCATAATATGTACTTGAATCTCTTGAAATTTTTCATGCCAAATCACACGTAATGACGGCTCTTCCGCTTCAAGGATTCGAAAGATTTTTAAGACTTCCTTTATATGTTGGTCTCCCTTGTATTGTACTTTGGCCTGAAGGGTTGGCACTAACTCATAGGGCTGTGGGTTACTAGAGCTTCCAAGGATCGCACCAATATTTGCTTTACTAAGCCCTTTTACAGCAAAAATTTCGCCAGCTGTCACTTCTTGTACGGTTTCATAACGATGTCCGTTATATAACCTTATTTCCGTCACTTTTTCGGTTACATCGCCAAATGAAAATTCATCTCGAATATGTAAGGTTCCCTGTAATGCTTTGATAAAAGTTAAACGTTGATGGCCATCATGTCGAATTTTAAAGACTTCACCTTGAAATGGTGCAGCAGCATTGAAATGTGTTTCAGTAAGCAGTGGGAGCTGTGCAAGGAATTCCTGTATGCCGATATCTTTTAATGCTGAGCCAGTAAAGCACAAAAATGCCTTTTCCTGTTTAATCATCGCTTGGAGTTGGGTAAAACAGCTACCACTATCTAATGTTTCATTAAGAAAAGCATCCAAAAGATTGTCATCACGTTCAGCTAGCCATTCCATTATGTTAGAAGGAATATAATCCGAATGGAACATTTCATTTACTAATAGTACATCCTCAGAGCAATCTTTTTGAAGCTGTGCCATAACATTATCCACCGCTGCACCTTCACGATCAATTTTATTGATAAAAAAGAAGGTTGGAATGTGATACTGGCGTAATAGGTGCCAGACTGTTTCTGTATGCCCCTGTAAACCCTCAACTGCACTAATCACAATGATGGCATAATCCATAACACGAATCGCACGCTCCATCTCAGGGGAGAAGTCGACGTGTCCTGGTGTATCGATTAATGTATAGGTATCGTTGCCAATTGTCATCCGACCTTGCTCAGCAAAAATTGTGATGCCACGTTGACGCTCCAGCTCATGATTATCCAGAAATGTATCCTGATGATCCACCCGCCCACGAGCCTGAATACTTTTTGTATGAAATAATAATTGCTCTGAGAATGTTGTTTTTCCTGCATCCACATGAGCAAGGACTCCAATAGTTTTATGCATAAAATAATCCTCGTTTCTATAAATCCGTCCATTTCATTGTAACAGAATTTTGTTGAATTCAAGAAATATGAATATGTCATAATTGTGCTCCAAATCAACTGATTATGAAAAATAATTAATGTAAAATAGTTCTCGATTATGTAAGAATAGTGCTATAATATTAAAAATAATTAGAAAATGGATTTTTTTGTGAGATTGCGAATAGAAATTTCTTTTGCTAGTCTATCAATAATATTTATAACAAACAATAATACCTTTATATTGGTGCAAATGGCCTTAGTCATTTGCTTAAAAGGGAAATCGGTGCAAATCCGATGCTGTCCCGCAACTGTAAATGGGGAGTCTATACAAAATGCCACTGTATTCAACCTATGGGAAGGCGTATAGATGATGAACCTAAGCCAGGATACCTGCCAATATTATTCTTTACTTTAACCACGAGGATGGGGATAGTGAATCAGGCCAAAAGCCATTATTTCACTATGCGAACCTCTTGGAAACAAGGGGATTTTTTTATGCCCTTTATCAATTTATTACACAGTACATAACAAAAACATGATAGTAAAGAAGTCAACTGATTTCTTACTATATATTTAACATCAAAGGAGAAAAGGACATGAAGAAATGGAACAGCATGTGGCTTGTCTTTGCACTGGCATTAATGGCCATTCTAGGTGCATGCAGTGCGAAGGAAGATAAAGAATCAGCAGCACAAGGGGAGAAGGTTGAACCATCGCAAGCGGCAACGGCAGAAGTAACGATCGACAATAACGGGACAACACAGGTCTATAAAGAAGCGCCCAAAAAAGCAATTAGCTTAAACCAACATGTAACAGAAATTATGCTAGCTTTAGGCTTAGAGGATTCAATGGTTGGTACAGCTTATTTAGATGATAAAATTTATGAGCCTTTCCAAGCTGCTTACGATAAAGTACCTGTATTAGCTGACCAATATCCTACAAAGGAACAGGTTATTGATGCAGAGGCAGACTTTTTATATGGGGGATGGAAAAGCGCCTTTGGTGAAAAAGGTGTTGGTACTCCTGAAGAGCTTGAGGCATTAGGAATTCACACCTATTTACATACAGCCTCCAATATGACAAAACCAACTTTAGAGGATATTTTCATAGATATTCGTAATATCGCAAAAATATTCCGTGTCGAAGATCGTGGAGAAGCTTTGATTGATCAAATGACAAAAGATGTAGATAATATTCGTGCCAAATTGCCACAGGATGGCAAAGAGTTACCTGTTTTAGTTTTTGATAGCGGTGATAAGGAAGTCTTTACAGCAGCGCAAAACTTTATGAATGAGTTGGTAACGATTGCTGGGGGTAAAAACATTTTTGGTGATGTGGAGGCAGGTTGGACAACTGTTTCAAAAGAAGATGCAGTTGCACATAATCCAGAGGTGATAGTTGTCATTGATTATGGAGAGACATCTGCTGAGGAAAAAATTAATTTCTTAAAGAATGACCCAGCATTAAAAGAAACAGAAGCCGTGAAAAACGAACATTTTGTTATTTTACCATTATCTGCAGCATCTGAAGGTGTCCGTGCCGCAGAAGCGATTCAAATTTTGGCAAAAGGCTTTTATCCAGATAACTTTTAAAATTTGAGCTAGCATTTTGCTGGCTCCTTTTTCATAAGGAGATATCATACATGAATGCATTTAATATGAACATACCAGAGAAAACCTTTGAAAAGCTAAATCATCAGGGAGAATTTACTCGCCTTGCGGTAAGCCCTGGAATTATTAATAAGCATTATACTCCAACACAATTTCAAATAATCGCAAAGGTCGTTGGAAACACTGGTGCTATTAAATACTCTGCATCCTACAGTATATTATTATCAATTCCTACTGTTGGTCTAGGAGAAGCTATAAATGAGCTACAAAAAGCAGGACTATACGTGGCAAAGCAAGGTCCGATCGTTGCCATGAAGGCATGTGATTTCTGTGATGGCGATAAAATGGAGGCAGCCCCTATAACAGAGCAATTATATGATTCATTAGAAGGGAAGGCAGTTCCATCAAGATTACGCTTAAATGTTAATGGCTGTGCATCGGCTTGCTATAATGTTGTCTATGATGATATCGGCCTCATTTATCAAAAGGATAGCTTTGATGTTTATTTAGGAGCGGTGCCGATGGGGGCAAATGCTCAAGCGGGGACATTGTTTGCTAAACGGATTCCCGTTAACCATATTGAAAGCTATCTCCATGCAATTATTTTACTCTACAAAGAGCATGCTCGATCAAATGAACCTTTTTATAAATTTTATCGTAGAACAAAAACGGCTGACTATTGGGATATAGCGTTTGATTTCTAAAAACTAGTCTTATCAAGCATGGTGTCACTTTGTAAGAAACCTCGTCATTGTAAAATACTTCTTCACATATAAAAGATTACATAGGCTTAAAAAATTTTTTCTTTTAAGCAGGGAAAATACTTAGTGTATCGAAATAAAATGCTATGTAAGAATTCAACAAGAAGGAGCGAATAACAGTGAAACATGGGATTCAACCAGAAGATTTATATCGATTAAAATCAGTATCAAATCCACAAGTATCACCTGATGGAAAAGGAGTAGTTTATGTAGAAACTTGTATTGATGAAAAAAAGAATGACTATGTATCAAATTTATTTTATATAAATTTGACTGAAAAAAATCCTCTACAATGGACATTTGGTGATGATAAAACAAATTCACCTGTGTGGTCATCCGATGGCAGCAAAATTGCGTTTGTATCAACGAGAACTGGCAAGCCACAAATTTTTGTGCTTGCTAAAACAGGTGGAGAAGCCAAACAAGTTACGCATTGTAAAAACGGTGCCACATCACCTGTATGGTCTCCATGTGGTAAGAAAATTGCCTTCTCCGTAAAGCTTGGTAAAAATGAAGATATCTGTGATAAAGCAGAAGATGTTAAGAAAGAGGAAAAAGAACTTAAACCTCTTGAAGTTGACAACATGAAGTATAAATCAGATGCTGCTGGATTTATCGATATAGATCAATATACTCACATTGCCATTGTCGATCTTGAATCAGGGGAGCTAGAACAAGTGACGACAGGAAGCCATCATTTCCATTTGGATACATGGTCACCAAATGGAAAATATCTGGCTTATCTGGCTGATTTAACAGAGGATGTAGATTTTTCTTTCAATAATGATATTTATTTATTGGAGGTAGAAACGAAACAAACGCGCCAACTAACAGAAGGAACGGGGGTGTTCTACCAAACTTCATGGTCCCCGAACAGTCGATACATCGCTTTTCTTGGAAGTGAGAGAGAATTTGAAAACGCTACACAAGCAAAGCTATGGATTTATGATTTGGAGCAGGGTAATTTAACAGGTGTAACAAGTGATTTTGACGCTCCTGTCGGTGATTTTGTAGTTGGAGATTATCTACAAGATGTTGTGGCTCCACGTATCCAATGGATGAAGGATAGTCATAGCTTTTACTTCCAAGTGACAGATCACGGAAATACAGCCATTTATTTTGGAAATATTGCTGGAGAAATATATCCAGCGATTCATGATAATCAGTATGTCTATGGTTTTTCACTTGATTCACAAAATGATAAAGCAGTCGTTGCCATCAGCACTACAACAAATCCTGGTGATCTATTTTACGTCAATTTAAAAACTGGTGAAAAGGAACAGCTCACTAAAGTGAACGAAGAGTTTTTAAGATCAAGAATATTATCTGTTCCAGAAGCTATTGAATATGAAGGGGCAGATGGCTGGAAAGTAAACGGCTGGATAATGAAGCCCATCGGATATGAGGAGGGGGGAAAATATCCACTTATTCTTGAAATCCATGGTGGTCCGCACGCAATGTATGCCCATACCTATTTTAACGAATTTCAAATACTTGCTGCACAAGGTTTTGCGGTACTATATACGAATCCTCGCGGTAGTCACGGCTACGGTCAAAAATTTGTTGATGCAGTCCGAGGTGATTATGGTGGCAATGATTATCAAGACCTTATGGCTGCTGTTGACTATGTATTGGAACAGTATGAATTTATTGATCAAGACCGACTTGGCGTGACAGGAGGCAGCTATGGTGGCTTTATGACTAACTGGATTGTTAGCCATACAAACCGTTTTAAAGCGGCTGTTACGCAACGCTCTATCTCTAACTGGATTAGCTTTTACGGTGTAAGTGATATTGGCTATTACTTTACAGACTGGCAAATTCAAGCGGGACTAGACGATATTGAAAAGCTATGGCATCATTCTCCGCTGAAATATGTGGACTATGTACAGACACCACTGTTAATTTTACACAGTGAAAAAGACTATCGCTGCCCGATTGAACAGGCAGAGCAATTGTTTATTGCCTTAAAGCATCGTAAAAAAGAAGCAAAATTTATTCGCTTCCCTGAATCCAATCACGAACTTTCAAGAAGTGGAAAACCAATGTTAAGAATGAATAGATTGGAATATATTCGAGATTGGTTTGTCAAATACCTATAAGAATCATAGAGGGTGGTGGCTTAAGGGCTAAAAAAGCTTCTTAGGCCATCTTTCTAAATTATTGATTAATAACTCCATAAAATACTAAATCCTCGTATTTACCGTCTTTTATAATATGATCCTTTAATATTCCTTCTTGTGTCATACCAATTTTCTTCATTACTTTTCCAGAAGCAGGGTTTGATGAAAAAAATCGTGCAAATACTTTGTGCAGTTTCTTTTCTTCAAAAGCGAATTGTAGAATCGACTGCGCTGCCTCTGTCGCATAGCCTTTTCCCCAATATTGCTCACCAATCCAATAGGCAATTTCTCCTTGATTAAAACGTTTGTTATTCGATAATGCAATTGCTCCATATAATTCACCAGTTTCTTTATCAGTTACTGCAAATTCGTACGAAATATCCTCCATAAAATGATCGTAATGGCGTTCTATCCATGACAACGCATCATTCAAACTATATGGATAGGGCAAGTACAATGTACTTTTATAAATATTATAGTTATTGCAAAGCTTTGCCACCGTTTCTGCGTCAGATGCTTGAAATAATCGCAGGACTAGCCTTTCAGTTGTAATCATTAACTTTTCACGAATATACGCCATTTAATCACTCCAATTACCTATAATTTGTAAGTATATTATATAATAAACCAGAAATTTATCCGAACAAAAAGACAGAATCATAGGGAGGTGATTCTGTCTCAATGCATTTAGTCTATTTTTTTTATAAAAACAACCTTTAAGTAATTAAATTCAGGATATTCACGTGGTACACGGAAATCCTTCGGCAGGCTGTATTCCTCAACAATTTTATAGCGTGTATGCGTTTCTTTAAAGGCCTGATCAATAAAACTTTTAAACTTTTTCATACCAAAGCTTGCGTTATTGGTTGAAGCAACGATAATACCATTTTTCTCTGTGATGGCAATCGTGTCAATTAACAATTTCGGATAGTCTTTCGCTGTTGAGAACGTTCTTTCCTTTGTCCGTGCAAAGCTAGGTGGATCTAAAACAACAAGATCATATTTCAAATGATGACGCTGTGCATATTTAAAATAATTAAAAACATCCATTACTTTAATATCCTGTGATTCATAGTCTATATTATTGACGCTAAATTGCTCAATTGTTTTAGCTAAACTACGCTTTGCAACATCTACACTTGTTGTTTTTACTGCTCCACCAAGTACCGCCGCAACAGAAAATGCTCCAGTATAGGAGAACGTATTAAGCATATTCCTATGGTCTGCGTAGTGTTCACGAATCGCAAGCCTTACGTCCCGTTGATCGAGAAAAATACCTGTCATTGCGCCATCGTTTAAATGAACAGCATAGCTCATGCCATTTTCCAAAATAATGATTGGAAATTCACCAGGAGTCCCCATAACGAAATCGTCCTGCTCCATATATTGCCCTTTAAGATCAAATCGCTTTTTCTCATAAATGGCTGTAAAGTTTACTGTCTCAGCAAGTGCTTCGTATATCATATCCTTCCATAAATAGATACCCGCACTGTACCAGCTCACTAGATAGTAAGAATCGAAATAGTCAATGGTGATACCACCTATACCATCACCTTCACCATTAAAAATACGAAAGGCTGTTGTATTAGGATCATCGAAGAAGTTCTGACGATTTGCAAGTGCCTTTGTAAATTTTCTAATAAAAAAAGCTTTGTCTATTTTTTCGTTGACATCTGTTGTTAGCATCCAACCAATGCCTTTATTTTGGATGCCATAGTAACCTATGCCAAGAAAGCGTTGGTGGCTGTCCAGTAGTCTTAATAGGGCACCTTCTTCTTTAGGAAGCTGACTAGCGTCAACAGCATCCTTTGAAATAAGAGGATAGCCTTTTTTTAATTGATCAGCAAAGGGTTTTTTAATTTGTAAAGCAATCGTATGTGTCATGTTGTCATCCTTTAAAAAGCATTTTGCTCTATTATCGCACTCTTTTATGCGAATAGACAAACTTATTTCATGAAACAAGCGATTTTTTCAGCTGTTTGTATTGTCGCTTCTTCAAAAAAGTTCATTTTGCTAAAATAGCTATGGATTAATCCAGTCATGTTGATATGCTCAACGGATACGCCTGCATCGGCAAGTTTTTGTGCATAAGCAAGACCCTCATCATAGAGAACATCCGCTTCTGCGGCAATAATAATTGTTTTTGGCAAAACACTTACATCCTCAATCTGAAGCGGGGAGACAAGTGGATCTTTATAGTTTTGTCCATCTGTGTAATGTCCTGCAAACCATTGCATCCCTTGTTTGTCTAAACCATAATGTTCTCCATAAGCACTGTAGGATGCTGTTGTAAAATCTATATTCACGACTGGGTAAATAAGTGCCTGAGCTTGGATTGCTGGGCCATTTAATGTAGCAGCTAAATAGGCTACAACCGTTGCTAAGTTTCCACCTGCGCTATCACCAGCTACGCTTAACCTTGTTGCATCCCCACCAAATTGCAGAATGTTTTCGTAAACCCATACTAAACTGTCATAGGCATCGTGAAGCGGAATAGGAAATGGATATTCTGGCGCTAGACGATAATCAACAGATACAACAATAGCCTCAGCTTTTTCTGCCAATAGCTGGCACCCTGCATCAGAAGATTCTAAATTGCCGAATACCCAGCCACCCCCATGATAATAAATAATGACTGGGAGTATTTTGTCAAAAAAAGGTTTATAAATACGAACATTTATTTTTGCACCATCACGTACAGTTATTTTTCTATCCGTAATCGAAGCAAGCTGTGGAGCCTGTGTTGACTCCCATTTTGGCACTGTTCGAATAGCACGAGCCTCAGCAGGTGTTAAATTATAATACGGAATAGTAGAGTCATTTGCTTCAATGTAGTGAATCGCCTCATTTGTTAGTTTTGTCATCATCATCCATCCTTTTTTTATATTCGATGATTCTATTATAAACTATTCATATAATTTTACTAGGATTTAAAATCGAAAAATTTATGAATGGGCAGAAATATGCTAATTGTCACAGTAAAATTTGTTTATAATAAGATGAATGAAAGTATTTGGAGGGACAAGATGATTTCTTTAATTGTGGCACATGATACTAATTATGTGATTGGTTATGAAAATGGAATGCCATGGCATTTACCTGGAGATTTACAATATTTTAAAAATAAAACAATGGGCAAGCCGATGATTATGGGTCGTAAAACATTTGAATCGATTGGCAGACCACTACCTGGTCGTCGAAATATCGTAATTTCTCGAGACGAAAGCTATCATGCAGAAGGGATTGAAACAGCAACAAGTTTAGAGGAAGCCATCGTCCTTGCTGGTGATGTTCCGGAAATTATGATTATAGGAGGAGAGCAAATTTTCCGCCTATCGATGGCTATCGCAGATCGTTTATATATTACAAAAATTAATCATTCTTTTAATGGGGATACCTATTTCCCGAAATATGAACAGGATTTTGTACAAGTATCCTCAGAAAAGCCAGAAACAGCATTAGAGGGTTATACATTCGAATATCAGATTTTTGAACGCAAAAAATAGAGATCTGCTGAATAGGTAAATCACTATAAAATTATTCCAAATGAATAGCGTTAGAGATTGGGCAATAACTTAGTAAACGCATTGAACAAGTTTGAGCTACAAAAAATCTTTATCAGATAGGCTCAGGAATCTTTAAATAAAAATTATTATGACGATAGAAAGTATATAAATATTGGTTGTAAAGATAGGGGGATGGGTGCTCTGAATGTTCAATTAGGGAGCAGTAATTATTTTAGTGTATTAAAAAAAGACGGTTTTAATCGTTTATCGGATGATTTATTTCTTAGAAACAATAAAAAGAAAGCAACGTATGAAATAAAAAAAGAAAATGGGTATATACGTCATATAGTAACGAAAGAAAATGGAGAAAAGGTAATCATTAGAGAAGTGAAATTAACCAAGAAGGAAGAAAAAGAAGAGTCTTCTGGTGACATAAAAGATATGATTACGCAAAAATTAGCCAATCAATTGTTAAAATCATTAGAAGATACACAGAACCATCAGAAACTTCTTAAAACTGGTATAGCTGGTCAAAAGGAAAGAGAAAAACAAATCTTACAATACATCATGAATATATAAAATTGTAAAAACCTAAATATTGATATTGAAGTATCATACGGCTGGTGCTCCAATATCAATGGATGAACGAAAAATCGCTCCTTTATCAAAAAAGAGCGATTTTCATTTTGTATTTATAAGTAAAAATAAACACAAGCATACATTGATCCACAGCCAGCTAATACAAATAGATGCCAGATTGTATGATTGTAAGGAAGTGAGCGCCAAGCATAAAAAATTGCACCAATTGTATAGAGTAGCCCACCTGCAAACAGTAAAGCAAAGCCATTAAATCCTAAGTAAAGGTAGATAGGCTTTATTGCAAAAATAATTAACCAACCCATACCGATATAAAAAATTAAAGAAAGTATTTCAAATCGATTAATAAAGAAGCATTTAAATAGAACGCCTAATAGAGCAAGAGACCAAATAATACATAATAAGGTAATGCCTAGAGTGCCGCCAATCGCAATTAACAGAAAAGGTGTATAGGTTCCTGCAATCAAAATATAAATAGACGAATGATCAAGTATAGAGAAAAAGTATTTATATTTTTCAGGCATGCTATGTAGCAGTGTTGACATTAAAAATAAAATGATGACAGAGGCACCGAAAATACTAAAAGTTGTTATTTGAAGCGCTCCACCTGTTTGTACAGCCGCTAAAATAAGAACAATTAATGCTGGAATACTAGCGATAAACCCAATACCATGCGTAATGGCATTCCACAATTCTTCTCTCCATGTTTTATAGTCAAATGAATCCATCATTTTAAACACTCCTTTCGCTTGTATTTTTACTATACCCCAATAATTTTCATCCTGCTATTTACATTTGTCATATCTTCAGTATCAAAAGTGTCATATAAATGTCTAAATCCATGAAGGACATTGTTAGACAAGTGCTCGACTAAGCGCTATAGTAGCAAAGGTAGCGTTTTCAAAATAAATATCATTGTATGATACCTAATGACAAATGTCATGTTTACATAATGTTTCATTAGTCTATATAATAAATTTTAATGAAGTAAAAGGATGTGTCGAAGTGGGACGAATTCATATTGTAACGGACTCAACTTGTGATTTAACTAAGGAAGAAGTATCGCAGCATGGTATACATATCGTGCCTTTAACGATTCAAATTGATGGGCAAACATATATAGATGGTGTTGATTTAGAACCACAGCCTTTTTTAGGTTTAATGAAAAACGCTAAAGATTTACCAAAAAGTTCCCAGCCTGCTCCAGGGAAGTTTAAAGAATTGTACGATGAGCTGGGTCAAAATGGGGATAAAATCATATCCATTCACATGACTGGTGGTATGAGTGGAACTGTTGAATCAGCTCGTCAGGCAGCACAAATGACAGACGCAGATGTCACAGTAATTGATTCACGCTTTATTGCGATTGGACTAGCCATTCAATTACGTGAGGCAATTAAAATGCGAGATACAGGTGCTACTGTCGAGGAAATCGTGACACGTCTAGAAAAAGTGCGCGATAATACTTATTTATATGTTATTGTTGACACGTTGGAAAACTTAATTAAGGGCGGACGAATTGGTAAAGGTACAGGCTTTATCGGATCTTTACTCAATATCAAAGTAATTGCAAATTTAGAGGGTGGGGTATACAACCCTGTTTCTAAAGTTAGAAGCCATAAACAGGTTGTAAATTACTTATTTAAACAATTTCAAGCTGATACCGCTGGTAAAACCGTAAAAGCAGTGGGAATCTCTCATGCTGATGGACTAATTACGATGGGTGAACCATTAAAAGCGTTAATTGAAGAAACAGGCTTTAATGACGTAGAGATTGCCTTCACATCACCTATTATCTCTACACATACTGGTCCTGGAGCGATTGGATTTATTTATTTTGCAGAATAATAGACAGGAGCTACTACATAAGTATTGTAGTGGCTTTTTATTTTTTATAATGCAGGGAAAAGTAGGCATTACAGTTAAAAACACTTTTTTTATGGAATAGCTAGGTATCGTCCCTTTTCATTGCAGTATGAACTATTCTATAATAGAAGAAACAGCGAATGATGGAAGGTGGTCAAATGAGCATTTGGCGAATATTAATTTTGTCAATTTTGACCGTCTTAGTACTAAGTGGTTGTGCTATATCAATAGATGAACCGAATCCGCAAGCAGAGCCTGAAGGTGAGCAAGCAGGGACGGAGCAAGATATGAAACAGGATGAGCAACAAACAGAAGACGAGGAAAAAACCTCTAAGAATATGTTGACGCAAATTTTTGAGCATTTTTTTGAGCCATCACCAGAGGATTTACGGAAAATTGATGATGAAAACGCAAAACAACTACATTATTTGGCACTGGGAGATTCATTAACAGATGGTGTCGGTGATGAGTATAGTCAAGACGGTTTTGTAGGTAGATTAACAGATTCTTTGCAAGCTTGGCCCTCTATCTCTGATGTAGAGGTCGACAATAGAGGAAAAAGAGGAAGACGTAGTGATCAGCTATTAAAATTAGTGAAAAAAGGGCATTATGATGAAGAATTGCAAAACGCACAGCTTATTTCATTAACCATGGGCGGAAATGATGTTATGAAGGTAGTTAGACAGGATTTGTTTAATTTGAAACGAGATGCTTTTGATAAAGAATTGCTGGCATATAAGGAACGCTATAGTAAAATCGTTGCTGGCATTCGTGCTAAAAATCCTACGGTACCCTTATTGCTGATTGGTTTTTATAATCCATTCTCTATCGTGACAAATGAGGCCAATGAATTTGATACAATTATAACGGAGTGGAATAATGTCATAAAAGACATTGCAAGTGGAGATACGAATGCCTGCTATGTCTCAGTGGAGGATTTATTTGATTCAAACAAAGAGCTCGTATATCATACGGATTTCTTTCATCCAAACGCAAAAGGCTATGAAAAAATGACGGAACGAATACTTGCAGCAATGGAGCAGTGTGGAATGGAACAAAAAATTAACAAGGAAATAGGCTTCGAGGAGTGACAAAATGAATAAATGGAAAATCGCATTTTTCGCCTTAGCAGGCACAGTGCTGTTTGCAATCCTCCTCGTCGTGTATTTAGCAACAAAACCTGTTGATGGAGTAATTGTAGCAAAGAGTTCGGAAGGTGAAAGTGAAGTAAAAGGGAATGTCCTCGTTGTTCAAACAACAACGAAGGAGTTAGAATCAATATCGAAGAAATATTTAAAGGACGCCGCAAAAGGATCACCTCTGCCATTGGATTTTACGATTGGTGATGATATTCAGCTAAGAAGTAAGCTAACAGTTTTTTATACAGAAATCCCAATCACTATGAATTTTGATCCCATCGTTGATGACAAAGGGAATATTATCCTAAAGCAAACAGGTATGAATGTAGGGCTGTTGAATATTCCACCTGAGACGACTATGAAAATTATGCGCGACTCGGTGGAATTTCCTTCTTGGATTACAGTAAATCCAAATAAGGCAGAAATTTATATTGATTTATCACGTATTAATATAGCTTCTGGGTCTCGTATTCGAGCAAAAGAGTTAAATTTACCAAAAGATAAAATTTTATTGGAAATTATTGTTCCTGGTGAATAAGGAGTGACATGAATGGTAAAGCAATATGCAACATTTGCAGGTGGTTGTTTTTGGTGTATGGTCAAGCCCTTTGACGAAACACCTGGAATTGAATCGGTGATTTCTGGTTATACGGGTGGACATGTTGTAAATCCGACATATGAACAAGTATGCTCTGAAACAACAGGACATATGGAAGCAGTACAAATTACCTTTGAGGATGAGCTCTATTCCTATGAGCAATTACTTGCGACATTTTGGACATTAATAGATCCAACAGATGTCGGTGGGCAATTTTATGATCGTGGGGAATCCTACACAACTGCCATTTTTTATCATAATGAGGAGCAACGTGAATTAGCGGAACGTTCTAAAGCGGATTTAGAGGCATCTGGTAAATTTGATAAGCCAATTGCGGTGAAAATCTTACCAGCTAATACGTTTTATCCAGCCGAGGATTATCATCAATATTATTATAAGAAAAATCCAATGCACTACGAGCGCTATTCGATTGGTTCTGGTCGCAAAGCATTTCAGGAGCAACACTGGGGGCGAGAAAAATGAAAAAAGAACAACGCTTAAAAGAACTAACTGACATGCAATACTATGTAACACAAGAAAATGGAACAGAACCACCGTTCCGTAATGAATATGATCAACATTTTGAAGATGGCATTTATGTTGATATCGTTTCAGGGAAACCGTTATTTAGCTCCCTCGATAAATTCGATTCAGGATGTGGTTGGCCAGCATTTACAAAGCCAATTGAAAAAGAGGAAGTAACTGAGCATTTTGATACATCTCATGGAATGCGTCGAGTGGAGGTTCGCAGTAAGGATGCTGATTCACATTTAGGACATGTTTTCCCTGATGGACCAACTGAGCTTGGAGGCTTACGCTATTGCATCAATTCAGCAGCTTTACGTTTTATACCAAAAGAGGATTTAGAAAAGGAAGGCTATACTGAATATCTTTCCTTATTTAAATAAAGAAAACTCCTAGCATGAAGTTTGCTGGGAGTTTTTTTGTGCTTATAGTGGGTCAATTAAACCTTAAACTCACTTACTAAATTACGAAGAAAGTCTGCTTGTTGGGCAAGCTCTGCGGCTGCTGCATTAATTTCTTGCATGGAAGCGGAGCCTTGTGTTGCTGCTGCTGCGGAAGTAACTGTATTAGCAGCGGATTGTTCAGCATAGGCATTAACGTGGACAAACTCACTTGCTACAGCATTGCTATACTCAAGGGTTAATGAAATTTTTTCAGCCATAGCCGTAATAATGGAAGTAGTTTCCTGTGTATGCGATAAAATATTCGCTAATGATTGATTTGTTTCATTTGTCACTTCTACTCCGCGAATAACCGAGGTTACCCCCTCGTAGTTTTGTGTAATAATAGAGGATACTTCATCCTGAATGGACGTTACAATTGTTGTGACTTCCTTCGCAGCACTTTGGGATTGCTCCGCTAACTTGCGAACTTCATCAGCTACAACTGCAAAGCCTCTTCCGTGCTCCCCTGCACGTGCAGCTTCAATCGCAGCATTTAGTGCCAGTAAATTCGTCTGTTCGGATATAGCAGTGATTGTCCCAATGATTGATGTTATGTCTGCTGATTTTCGTCCCAGTGCCTCCACCGTTGTTGTCGTCGTGGCCATTGTTTCTTCAATTGCCTGCATCACTAGTGAAGATTGTTCAACTGAGCGACTGCCATCATCAGCTGCTTGCTGCATTGCTAAGGATGCACGTTGGACAGCATTGGCTTGTTCATTTAAATGGTGCATAGAATGCTCAAGGTCACTCATTTTTTGCTGGGCACTATTCATGCTGGAAATAGTATTGTCACTATCGCTTGCAATGTCAGCTGTAGCATCTGCAATATCCTGAATAGTACGAGCATTTTCATCCGCTAATGACATTAATTCCTGACTGCTACTAGAAACATGATCTGCAAGCTCACTCACACGTTTTATGAGATTAGATATGGATTCTATTAAAGTGTTGGTGGAAGAGGCAATCGTTGAAAATTCATCATGATTACGTACTTTAACGCGTCTTGTCAAATCGCCACCAGCCTGTGCAATATCCAGAATCGACTCGTTAATTGCTTGTGTATTATTTTTTAATGATTTAAATAACATATAGCCAAATATAATGATTGCAATAAAACCGATTACTGAAATGATAAAGAAAGAAATAATAGAGACATTGACTTGCTGGTTCAACTTATTTAATTTGGTTTTATTTGCTTCATCCATCACTGTATTGATGGATTCGATATTTTTATCAATATGTGTTTTCATCGTTTCGCCAACAGCGCCCATCATCAGCTTTCTTGCTTGCTCCAGTCCAAGCTCATCACGCATCGTCATGACTTTTTCAGAGTAATCGAGGTAATTTTTATAATATTGACCAATTGCCTGCATATGTCCAAGTTCAAGCTCTCGATCTGAGAACTGATCTTCTAATTCCTTAATTTTTTTATTTATCGAGTCAATTTTCATATGATATGAAGTAGAATAAGTGCCGTTACCAGTAATTAAATAGGTTTGCTCTAAATTTGTGAGCCGTGCAATTTCATAAGCAAGCTGATTAACTGTTAATTGCTCTTGGACATTTTTCTCAGTAAAATCATCCATTTGTCGCTGAAGATTACGTATATCGACATAAGACAATATACCCATTATTCCATTAATGATAATTAGAAGTGTAAATATAATAAGCACTTTACCCCGTATTAAATGATAAAAACGTTGTCGTTTTTCCTTAATAGGAGGGAGATTATGCCTACTTTCCTCTAAATCAGTTGCTTTCTCTTTAGCAGAAAAGCTAGTTTTAAAGAGAGACGGGCGTTTTTTCGCAGAGTTACTGGTTTTTTGTAAGTTTTTCATCGCCATCACCTTCCTATTTTCAAATAGTCGATTTCAATTTTATCTTATTTTACTAGATTTTTCTAGATATTATTTCGCAAAATTTTCATTTTTCAGATAAAAAAACCTATTAAACTTCTACGTCTCAAGTCGAAAGATGTGAAAAAAATAGTCAATAAACTTAAATAGGAAAAAATACTTAATAGTTATTTTTATGACGAGAACATAATTTTTTGATAAACTAGCGGAAAACAGATTAGTTTAAAAGGGGAATTTCTAGCATGAAAAAGAGCTTTTATTTATATGTATTAACTTTCCGCGGTGGAGATTGGTCTGATCAGAAGGTACGATTTGCAGAGGAGATGTTTCATGAGCATAATTTCCCAAAGCAATGCACAGATTTTGAAGAGCTTTCAACGTATATTGAATCGTTTGCAACAGACAACCTTACTACTGAAGCATTTGATGAATTGTGGGCATTATATGTCGAGCAAGGGTGAGACAAGGAAAGAAATGCATGAATTTATTTTAAGTTGCTAGACGTCTAGCATTGATTAAATAACAGAAACACAGTATTATTTAAAGTGATAACTGACAGAAAAGAGGGATTGCAGTATGAGTGTTCATATTAATGCAAAAAAAGGCGAAATCGCTGACACAATTTTACTTCCAGGAGATCCACTTCGTGCAAAATACATCGCAGAGACGTTTTTAGAGGATGTAACTTGCTATAACGAAGTACGTAATATGTTTGGTTATACGGGAACATATAAAGGCAAACGTATCTCTGTACAAGGAACTGGGATGGGTGTGCCATCAATTTCCATCTATGCAACTGAATTAATGCAAGAATATGATGTTCAAAAATTAATCCGCGTAGGTACTTGTGGTGCAATTCAAAAAGATGTAAAAGTACGTGATGTCATTTTAGCCCAAGCTGCAACATCTGACACACGTATGAACCAAATTATTTGGGGCGGTGCTATCGACTTCGCACCAATCGCTGACTTCGACTTATTATTAAAAGCCTATAATGCAGGTAAAGCGGCTGGGCTAAACCTACAAGTAGGGAATATCTTCACAGCTGATTTATTCTATTCTGATGAGCATCAAAACGAAAAATTAGCACAATACGGCGTACTAGCAGTTGAAATGGAATCTGCAGCACTTTACACATTAGCCGCAAAATTCGGCCGTAAAGCACTTTCTGTTCTAACAGTAAGCGACCATATCCTAACAGGTGAGGTAACGACTTCAGAAGAGCGCCAAACAACTTTCAACGATATGATGGTTGTTGCGTTAGAGGCTGCTATTCAAGAGTAGTTGATATAACAGGGTTTTAGCGTGTTTTTTAATAGTTGACATTTAAGCAAGTGATCAAAAGCGACGAAAAGGAGACCATTTTCAAGATTTCGTCAAATAGGTCACTTGCCTTTATTTTCTCATGCTCAATGGGACATTTTTGTTCTTTTTATATATTTACTTTTTTCTTCATCATATCTAAGTTCAGTGTTTGATACGTGGCTTGCCGTTCTTAGCAGTTTCTAATTCTCAGTAACTTGCAGAAAAAAATTAACTCATCACCACTTTATGGGATTATATGTTCTGTTTGGAGCCGGAAAATTCGAATCAAACATTTCAAGAACACCCAATGGCTCAAAGTAATTGTAAAATTATCATACAGCAAGTGTTTTACCATGATCGTTGAATTTATTATCAAACAATTGAATTTGTTTAGCCATCATCTTTTTCTTTCCAAAATCCAGCTAACTCCTTACAGATTTTTGGAATTTCATTTTGTAAAGAATACTGACAAGAGTACATACAAAAAAGCCACTTATTTAAGCGGCTTACACAAAAACAAAGAACAACGTTGAGTCATGATAATCTTTTTGTTAAATTTTTATTTGTACTTTTTCTAACAAAATAAAGAAAAATCAATTGAAATAGTAAAACAACTAAAACAGCAATACCTAAAATAACGAATGTTATCATTTTAATTTCAGGTGTTTGAACTACACCTGCTCCATCAATATTTCTTGCACCAACAAATACTGCAAGAGCACTGAAAATTAATATCCATACAATATTTGTGGCCCACCATATTTTCATACCCATAATGAACATCCCCTTCCTTCTTGCTTGCAGTTTCCTTTAATGGTTTAATTATATCAATTTAACCTATTATTAGGAACATGCTATAGGCTGTGTTATTTCTCAGCCTTAAGACGGATTGACTAATTAAATGAACAAAAAAACAGACAACTCTGTTAGTTATCTGTTTTATTTCCGACCATCTTCTCATACAAAACTTGCCTCAAATTTAATCCCAATATCATCATCTGTGGAGGGGCGAACCGCGAAAGAGAATGTTCAGTGCCATTCTATAGGTGGTTGTATGGAAAGAGAAGTCTTCCACAATCAATAGGCATGGTGAACCAACATTAGATAATTGGTTGGAATGATGAATGAAATAATTGTCCAAATAATATTTAGATGAGGTATTGTTAAACTAATATAAAATTGTTTTAATGTTAATATTAGTTTAAATAAATTTTTACATAAATAGGAGGATTAAAATGGAAATTCGTTCAGTTAAAGGTTCAGACTACTATGTAATTTCACCTCTAATTAACGAGTGGTGGGGTGGCAGGAATATGTCTGATAAGCTACCAAAATTATTCTTCGACCATTTTGCACAAACAAGCTTCATTGCAGAAAAGGATGGTAAACTTGTGGGTTTTCTAATAGGATTCCTTTCTCAAACTCATTCAAATGAGGCGTATATTCATTTCGTTGGAGTTCATCCTGAATACAGAAAGCATCATATTGGAAAACATTTATACAATAAATTTTTTAATGTAGTAAAGCAAAGTAATCGAAGTATCGTTCGGTGTGTAACGTCACCTGTCAATAAAGTTTCGATTGCGTATCATACCAAAATGGGTTTTGAAATTGAAGATGGAGATAGAATTATTGAAGGTCTATCATTAAATACAGACTATGATGGACCAAATCAAGACAGAGTTTTATTTGTAAAAAAATTAGATTAAATTCTTGCTTCTTGCTGAACTAACTAGGGCTTAGGGTATTAAAACAGGTGACTTTTGGTGACCAAATAGTCCCTAACTGGTGATAGAATGTGATTTTTAATGAAAAATTGCGACATATTTCAATATAATAAATACCGTTATATCAATACTTTAATAGCTCTTGATTTTCAATAATAGCGGTCGCAATTTAATGATATGAGCGTTGTTGCGTTTGAGTCTGCTACTCATGGGTAGTTGATATAACAACGTTTTCAGCATATATAAGAGCAACCGACCAAAACCTGTCCATTTTGTAGTCGGTTGCTTTTTATTTTATTTTCCTAGGTTCTATCAATACAAACTATTCTTTTCTATCTAATTTTCCTTTAACATTTTCAATTACACTATCAAAGCTTTTATCAGAATCGATACTCTCAGTTATTGTGAAAATATATCCATCTGGATCTTTTATAGTTAATTCTTTTGCATTCCATGGAGTAACTGTTGGTTCTTGAATAATAGTTGCTTTGTTTTCCAGCGCAGATTGATAAATATTATGAATATTATTAGAGAATAAATTAATAATTACTGAACTGGAAGCGTTGACCTTTTCATCCTTTATTAACATCAAATCTTGGTACTTTTCCCCTCTTAAATGTGTCATTGATATTGTTCCTTTATCGTCTGGAAAATCAAACAATGAATCAAAATCTAATACGTTTTTATACCAGACTTTCGACTTTTCAATATTTTTTACTTTTAACTTTACAAATAAAGGCATTTGATAAAATTCATGCATTTCCGTTTCCTCCTTTAGGTTTATACAAATAACCATAAGGGTTTACGAGACGTTAAAGTCAACAACAAAAAAACAGACAACTTTGTTTGTTATCTGTTTCACGATTTGTATTGGAATGTTTCCCTTGTTTGATTAGTTCCTCAAATGCTTCTTAATTTCTTCCATCGTATAACCTGCTTCCTTAAATTTTGGGTTGTTTGTTCGAATCTGTTCAATTTAGTTATTTGTGAATAATCAAAAGAGTCGTATTTGTAGGAGCAAATATGATGTGATCAATCCGTGAAAATGGTCACAGTTAGTAAATTAGCAGGGAATCCTTTCCTTTTGTCGAATTAATGCAGAGAAAGGAGAGAATTTTATGGCAAAACCAAAATGTCCTGAATGTAAAATTGAGGGATTAGAACACATAGTATCTGAAGATAGTAATGAAGAGTCTGAAGATGGACAACCGTGGTTTAATGTTGCTTTTTGTAATAACTGTGGGCATGTATATGGTATTTTTAACAAATATTCGCTTAATCCTTTTGATTTTGACTAATTTGAAGTTCTAGAAATCTCAACTTTTGGTTTTAAAAAATTATAAAGGTTATAAAATCAGCACCTTCCACATAAATCAACTAACGAACAAAGGAGTTTTATGGCTGGCCATATTAAAAGATTGATTTCGTTTACCTAGTAATTGTGAAATTGAAATAAATTAAAAAAATGGAAGAATACTGCTAAGATATTTAATCTAAAAAATAGGACTTAAATCAGTAAACAGGGCGTGGGGATAAAAAGCATATTTTCTATTCTGTTGGAGAAAATATTCCTAAAAGATTTAGGGGCGATAAAATTGAACAAAAACATTTTCTTACTATTATTGTTATTAATTTATATACCCATTAATGAAACTGTAGATGCAAAATCAAAAGATTCCCCACAACCACTTGAAGAATTTCTTCCTGAAATAGGATATAAAACTGTAGAATCTGCGTTAAAAGATTTTGAACAACATTATAAAAAAGAACTTAAGCTTCCACTTAGAGTACCACCAATAAGTTTTACTCATTATTTTGGAAGATTTAATGATTTTGATGGTTCATTTGAAGTAACAATGCTAAATGACCGACTTCCTCAAAATCATTTTAAAATTGATGTTCGTCCAATTCAGTATAAAATCCCTTTTGAAAAGTATATTTCAAATGCGTTTAAGTTGAAAGATGGAAGTGATGCAGCATATATAGACAATCCGAAATTTGGATTTAATATGTTGGTCTTTGAAAGAGATAATTGGCAGTATGTGTTTAGTATTGATCAAGATGTTTCTGATAAAGTAACATCTGACGAACTTATCGAAATAGCAAATTCTATGGATTATCCAAATAAAAAATATTAATTAAATTAAAGACAAAGGAATAATTGTCTAAATGGAACGTCACTAGTGCATTTTGGTTAAAAAGGAATAAATTCGAGATGAGGTAGAAAATGAGGTACATGATCATATTGTTCATTACAATAGTACCGATATTGGTTTTAATCAGTTGTAAGGAGATAGATGGCGATTTGGTAGGAGCTAGTGTGACATCAGATGATGCTAAGGCAATAGCTACAAATAATTTTAATCTAGCTACAATCAATAATGTTGAATTAAGACACTTAAGCGATAAGGAGTTTGACAATATCCCCTTTGATGAAGCAAAAGATAAAACACCTGTTTATTTTGTAATTAAAGGAATTGATAAAAATAAAAAAGAGGTAATTGTATTTGTAAATTCAAATGAAAAAAGATTTAATTATATCAAATATTGAGTAGGTTGGTTCACTATAGAATGTTCATTTAGGACAATCAGTCTTGTGCTAACGGTGCGATATCATGGTGTTATGGTAAGATTATGGAAAACACAAGGGGCTAACTCAATGAATAAAAATTTCGGCAAATATAATGTACCACCTACACTCCAAAAATTAATTGACATTCAAAATGTTCTAGCTGACCCTGAACAAATTTATCTTGGGCTTCGTTTTTATCTTTCTCTTGAGAACTTTAGATATTTTAATACGCCTAGCGATGTAGTCGTATTTGGAAATATTGGTGTAGATGGTATTCACTTTGGATTCCTGACAGATTATAGTTCTGTAACAAATCTTGAGTCAGCACGGATTGTTTGCATTTGTCCTATGGATTTTGAACGTCCAACTCGTATTGTTGCTAACAATTTACGTGAATTTTTAAGAGTAAACATGACTGACAGTGAGTTGTTTTATAACCAGTTTGAAAGTGAAGTGGATTATTTTTCTATTAAAAAACGTGGAGTGAAGAAGAAGGTACATTTCATCTTTCTGAAAATGATAAATTAGTTCAAGAGAATGTTACAAAGCTTTTGATAGAGAATCTAGAAATACCTACTATTGACAATTCGTATGAATATGTTAAAAGCATTGAACTGGATAGGCAAAGTAGAGTATGTATTCAAACACAGGATGGACTGGGCGTTATAGCTCCACTTCTTAAGGGTGATAAGCAAACACTATTCCAGATTCAAAAGCACATTGAACCCAATTTGGAGCTTTTGAAGAATTATCTTTATTCCGCACCTGTCGCTTCAAAACTTGCATTATTTAGGGATATTCAGCTTAATTTTGTATTGCAAGAACATCTAGAACTACTTGAAACGGTGGTGGAGGCAATGAATAAAATGGGACTTACCGATGAAGCCAATCGGTTATCCGAAGATATTTAAAACAACCATCTTGAAATTAACAAGTTTTATTTGTATCAATTTAGTTTTTCAAATACATGCCGGGATCGTATATTGTATAAATGAACTGGCTCAGTTCCATACGAATAGCTCTTGAATTCAGTTGATACTTAAAGCTGCACCTTGGAAACCAGCATATATAAGGACTCGAAAAAATTGCAGGGAAAGCTGTACCATAAATTTGTCACCCTTGCCAAAGGTTATAGTAAAAAATGAATGTTTACTACGTCTGCTTTAGTATCTTTGTTAAAATAAAAAAAACATAAAATTTAATTAAAATTCACTCGACGCTAGTGAAAGTGTAAGTATATTTATATATAAACATGACTTTAAAGAGGTAGTAGGTGTTATAGATGTCAAATAACCCGCTAGAACAAGAAGTAGGAAGTAAGCAATTAAAGTATGCCCAGCAACATTTAGCCAATGAAAGAACATATTTAGCGTGGATTAGAACAGCAATTTCAATTTTAGGTGTTGCTTTCTTAGCAACAAGTTTACACTTTGCTATTGGGACTGTTCGGAATTTTTGGGTGGATTTTTTATCAGCAATCATTGGTTTGTTGGCATGTCTATTTGGATTATTAATTATTTTCACAGCTACAATTAATTATTCTGCCAAGAGAAAACAAATATTAAATGAAGCGTTTATACCTTCTAATAGACATATTGTTTGGATATCTTACTTTTTAATTGTATTGATCTTGATGGTAATAATCTACTTTATAATGATTAGTTTAGCTTAGATAACGGCTTTTGAGTAATTCATTATGTGATAGCTTTTTCTAATGGCAGCTTTGATTTATAAAGAGATTTTCATAAATCTTATATCAAGGGTTAGAAGGACTAATAGAGCAGAAACAGATAACATCAAAAGTGGTGATAGATTACCTTTGAATTGTAAGATGTGGTAATGGTAGGCTGTAATTTGGCTTGACAATAATAGCTATTTGAACAATAGAGACGGCTATGAATAATGCCATATCTTGTTTTTTAGTAAATGAACTATTGCAAAGTATTTAATTGGTCTACCTAAGGAGGGGTACTTAATGAAGCTTTTAGATAATAATTTTTTTATTTTGGCTTTTGTAATTGCTATTGCATTTGTCAACCGGCCTGTGGTCATTGATTTTAAAGGTATAATTTATTTTTCCACTTACATGGTTATTTTAATCTTAGCTGGATTCGCTACAATTAAGCTTTTATTTAAAATCTATGATATTGCTATTTTAAAATTAAGTAAGAACTGAAGTTTATTCTTTGCTGTCAAAATCAACTGATAATGAAGTGATTCTAAGATAGATTCTGTTTCACTAGGCAGTTGATTTAGTTCAAGTATAGTGTGCTGAACCCTAAAAGATCTATCTTTTTTAGGATTTAGTTAGTAGGAAGAAAAAACGTCTATTTTAGCAATGGAACAGCTCGATGAACAATTTAATCCTCGAACTGTTCCTGAAGTTCCAATGTTGTTGCAGATACAGTTACCCCATTAGAAATAATGAGATCCTTCACTATTTCGTTTGTTGGCTGCCAAATGGGTTAATTGATTTGATTCGAGTATTATTGGTGGCGGTTCTTGGGGCTGACGCAAGGTGCGAATCAACAAAAACATTAGATGGAGATAGGACACTGGTGATATATGTAAGTGGACTTAAGCAATACTATCATTACTGATTCAAGTTTTGTTCTCGGCTTTTATATAAATAATGTAAATTTCTTTTGCACACTATTTACGTATTCTTCAATTTTCCTCTCATTAACTCCCAGTTCTGCGAGGATCCTTTTTAGCCCCTGGGGACCTTCACCTTGATAACCAGAAGAGAATCCACCCTTTACAACTATTCGACCATTTACTCCATTAAATGCTGTTTCATAGCCGTATATTTCATTTATATATCTATGATCAATAGATTTAATTTTCCCGATTAATTCAATTGTTTTTCTAACAGCAGTTATCGCTTCTTTTGTATGGACATCTTCAATCGTGATATTCATAGTATTATTCCTTTCAGACACATCTTGTTTAATCTTGTTAAAGGCATTTTCATAAGCATTTCTAATCTCTTCGATGTTATACTTTTGATTGAATAATGCAGTGCTTTTTTCTAGAGTAACCAACGACTATCTACCTCTTCTTAAGATAAAATTTCCTTTTCATGGATATAAATGTATCACATTATTTTATAATAAAAAATAGACAATTAGCTTATATTTTTAATTCACAATAAAGACTATATTCTTATTTTATTCTAATACAAAGGATATAGAAGAGTGTAAATACATTGTTTAAAAGCAATAAGGAAACAATTTTTACTTAAATTCTATTAGAAAGGCATTCATGAAGTAATGTAATCAGTATAAAATTATTTTGATAGCATAGTCATATCACTTTAGTGCAATAGTATTTTTTGTTCCGTATTTTATTCAGGTTGGGTTGAATATTTAAGGAGATGGAAATAAGATACTAGGAAAGAGATACTATTATAATTAACTTAAAAACTGAATGATTATTCCTAAGTCAATTTAGAAAAAAAGGACATAAACCCACTTTATTGTATTGAATATTCCAGCGCTATTTAGCTTAGTACAAACACAAAACTAAATGTCCCATCAATTCCGTGTGGCTGATAAAAAAATCATTATATATGCAGGGGTGGTTTGAGAATGAAAAAATTTAGAGGTATGATTTTAGTAGGGCTTTTAGGAATAATCCTTTCAGCATGTTCTGATAAAGAAGACCAACTAACAAGAATAGATGTTCAAAAAGTAAATGAAGAAGGAAACTATGAAGACATTCAGATAATTGCCGATAAAGAAAAGATAAATTTTGTAGAACAATCTTTAGATAATGTGAGGTGGGAACCTCAAACAGAAGCAATTATGGCAAAAAAAGAAGATGCTTTAGTTATTGCCTTTTATACATATGATGAAAATATGCCTGAACGACTTAATGAATATAAAATTTGGTTTGAAGAAAATGATATCGTAACAATTATTAGTAATAAAGAAGGTGAAGGCTATGGAAGGTTAGATAAAGAAAATGCTCAAAATCTTCAAAATATCTTATTCAATTAATCTTACATGCAATGACCTCCTATAGATTTTGATAGGAGGTCATTGCTTCTTTGCTAACTGGATGCCATCTTCAGATTATAGTGTCTACTCCTCTAATTTTTTCATGATTTTTCTTATTGTAGCAGGAATTTCTGCTCTATTAATCGTTTCAGTAGCATAGTCTTGGACATCATGATTTCCAATGCAAACACTATGAATGGCATGTTCAAATAAACATTGATCATTACTGTCATTTCCAAACGCAATAAATTCATCAATCTTTAATTTATGAAGCCCCTTCACTTTATTCACACCAAGTGGACTAATATCAATTGCATGTTCATTTTTATATGTTACAACTGAAACAGGTAATTTTAATATCTCATGTAGCACCTCTTCTGTTGGGTGAAACAGGATCAGCTTACATATTTGTTGCAATTCAGCAATATCACGATTCTTAGCTCTTGTTTTATCAATATGTATGTAAACTGGGTGGTTGGTATCTCCTGTAAACGCATAATCCCAATCACTATCAGCTAAATAAGTTAATTGATTTGAGCGAATACAAGCGAAAAGCTGTTGTAAAATATCATTTTTAAAATATTCTACTTGAATATTCCCACATTCAAACGTGAAAGCTCCGTTTCCGCCAACCATGGGCAATTGGCGAAACTGCTCAGGTAAGACTGGTAGTAGATCACGAATAGGTCTGGCAGAAGCAAAGACAATTTCATGCTTAGCTTTTAATAATTCATCGAAAACTTCACAAATAGACACATCAATTGTTTTTCCATCGAAACAAATAGTTCCATCAATATCAAATACAAATTTCATATCATCAGCTCCTGGTTCGAGTATAATGTATAGTAAAAATATTTAGAAGGACAGATGTCCCGGAGGTAACAATGCAGTTCGAAACATTTACTCAAATTTATGGTTATACTTTTCAAAGGGAGTTCAAAAAGAATGTAGAAATCCGTAGGTATGACTCAAATGACTATATTTTAAAAGTGGGAGAAGCTATCACGGGTCTCTATTTTTTATTAGAAGGGAAATATTATGTTTCTAGTCCTGAAATCACAGGGAAGGAATTGTTATTAAGATACTGCCAAAAGCCTGCCATTATGGGGGATGTTGAAATCTTTCAAAACTGCTTGATTCAGTCTAATTGTATAGCTGCAGAGACATGTCATTTGCTATTTGTACCTTATGCTCTTTATGAACAACATTTAAAATATGATAGTGCATTTACACAATTACTTTTACAAGAGCTGGCATATAAACTTCGGACATGCACGATATCCTCTAGAGTGAACGCTCTTTCCTCTGTTTCTACACGTTTAGCTGCATATTTATGTACAATTGAATCGACTTCACTTTTTAAGGAATATATTATGACAAACACACTGGATGAGGTGGCTTCACTTATAGGTACAACAAAAAGACATTTAAATCGGGTATTAAAGCAGTGGTCAGATGCAGGAATTATTCAGCGGAAAGAAGAAATGATTCAAATTATCAACTGGAGTAAAATTGAGGAGTTTTCAGAAAATGTTCGATTTGAATAAGTCGTAGAGTTATATTTACATTCAAATAATAATCAGTGGCATTTTTTTCTATGGTATTGAGGTGATAAATATGTACATTAATGAGGTCAGTAAAAATGTTCACTAACAAAGTACCCAAAAAGTTAGAGTCAATAATCTAACTTTTTGGGTACAGCACCTTATTATGAAAAACAAGGTTTTTTCGATAATGGATCATAAAAAACATCTCTTGTTTTTGGCATAGAATTTGGTTTGATTACAAATCGAATTAACCCGTAGTTCTAATAAATGCTCTTTAATACAGGGACAACTTTTATGACTATATCAATTAACCTTTTGATAAGGTAGTTCAACTCCTTCATCGATAAATAATTGATTCTCAACATCTACATAACTCATCGTATTGCGTACCCAATAATACGATTCATCTATTTTATAAAGCGGCACAGACAACTGATGTTCAAATGAAATCATAAATTGTCTATCCTTTATGATTGTAAATCTTGTGTTAAGTTCATCTGCTAATTCATATTGACCTGTAATATCATCCTCATTAGAGAGCGATAAAATTTCTAAATGTTTTGGTGCGTCTACAGAATATTGTATTCCCATTATGTAATTCATAATTTCTTGTTCATATTGAGGGAACACTTCTTGATTCGTTGCTAAAACAACAATATCCTTTGTGGATGTATGAATAAAAGCTTGCGCTGAACAACCGAACCATCCACCTGTATGACCAACCCAGTCACCTTGAATGATAAAACCATAACTATAATGCTCAGCGATTTCTATTGATGTTAACATGGATTTCATACTCTCTTTGCTAATGTACTGACCTTGCAAAAATGCTTTTAAAAACATTGCTACCTCTGCCACTGTTGCATAAATACCACCGTCACCATATACATTATTAAATTTTTCACTTTTGTTGAAATATGGGTCATTATTTGCCTTTTTATATCGTTGCTCCTCATAATCATACATATGACCTTGTGCTTCGTATTGTTTTTTAGGCTGTGTTGTTGTACTAGTCAGATTTAATGGTCTTGCAATATATTGTTGTAAACATGTTTCATACGATGAGCCGCTGACTTTTTCAATAATTTTAGCAAGTAAAACATAATTCGTATTGCTATAAGACCAATGCTCATTCTGTGTATGTTGTGGTAGTGCCATTTCAACAAATGTTTCAACACTTATTATAAAATCTTCTGTAATATATTCTGGAATACCAGATGTGTGTGTAAGTAAGTGTGCAACTGTTACATTTGCAAAATGAGGTACGTTAAACCATTTTGAAATTTTATCTTCTAATTGTAGCTGTCCTTTCTCAATTAGCTGAAATGTCATTACTGCTGTATACATTTTACTTAACGACGCTAGATTAAATTGTGAATTTCTAGAAATAGGATGTTGCTCTGAGATATCTTGATAACCAAGATAATACTGCTGGATTTGTCCATGTTTCTCATAATAAACTGCACCATTAAACGAGATGTTTTTAAGTAAATCTTCCACTTGTTAACCTCCTAAATAAATTAGATATCTAACATATTAGATATGAAGAAATTTTATAATTCCTTCATCGCTATCCCCTTTAATTTTCCAACAATGCGTTCTAATTCGTCTAACTCTTTTGATGAAAGTTTGCTGTAAATTTTATCTGCGATCTGCTGTTCAACATAATCTTGCTTCGAAAAATACTCTAATCCATTTTCAGCTAACGTTATAAATACTTCACGGCGATTTTGTAGATTAATTTCTCGTCTGATATATTTATTCTTTTCCAACTTCGCTATTAATTGGCTAACTGCACTAGAGCTAATATTCATTTCAATCGCAATTTCACCCACCGTAATACGTTTTGCTAAATACACAATATCTAATACAACTGCTTGTTGTGTTGTAATGCCGCTATTTAGATATTGCTTATAATGTTTATATATCAAACGGTTTATCATATATTCTGCTTCATTAATACGCTTAACCTGTTCATATAAGGACAAATAATCACCTGCTAATATGTTAGATGTCTAATATATTAGCAAGTGATTTGTCAAACGTCAATCTTAAATAAAAAAGTCATAAAATCAGATATGTTTACTAATTATACAGGAGGTAAAAAATCTGTCATTCAGTGGTAAACTCAATGGTACAAAATATGTCGGCGTTGGTAAAAATCGCTGGCCGTAATCACTTGTTTTTTTGTTGAAGTAATTGTATAAGTCATTGGAGTTTGCTACAGGCTATTTTAAGAAATTTCTTGAAAAGTTAATTATAATAATCTTATTGCAATGTATATATTGCATAATGACGAATATAATGTATAATAGAATTATAAAATAGGGGAGGGGAATTAAAATGATTTGGAACTCGAAACATTTGGATGAACGTGTGAAAAACCTGCAAAACAAAATCTATAAAGAAATCTATGTGATTGTTATTATTGCCTGCATAATATCCATCCTATATAAATTTACGACAATGGAAATGTCCTTACAAAATGTAACAACAGAATGGCTCATTATTTTAATCACATCTATTTATTATTTTATAAGATCGGCTTTTCTTGGCATTTTTACTGATGAAGTGGAGCTACACGATAGTAAGCATAAAGTTAAATTAAGTACTAAATATATTATACTTGGTGTTGCGATGGGCATGTTTTTTGCCATTATTTTAGGTATTAACAGTGCATTTAACTACGCAGATAGTACTCAAGAAGCCATCTATTTTTTCTTTCTTGTATTCTTTGTTTCATTGTTTATGTATGCACTATTTTTTGCAGGATTTTTAATGTTGATGTATGCAGCTGCTAAAAAGAAGAGTGATAAAGTCGTGCAACATATTTTAGAAGAGAAAGATAGCAAGTGGTGAAAAGTGTGAAAAACATACGTTTGAAAATGGCTCGAACAGAGCATGATCTTTCACAGGGAGAGTTGGCGGAAATAGTAGGTGTTACTCGCCAAACAATTGGTTTAATTGAATTAGGTAAATATAATCCGACTTTAAATTTATGTATTGCCATATGTAAAACATTAAATAAAACCCTGGATGAATTGTTCTGGGAAGAGTAAGCCTAGTCGTGTACATTGTCAAACAAACCAGGGACTCATATGGAGCCCTGGTTTTTCATTTTTCTTGATAGGATATGGTGAATATTGGATTAATCGCTTAGCATTGCTTTTAAAGTTCGTTTTTGCCAGCCTAGCTTGAAGTATGCATACTGTAGCACAAAATGTACGCAGAAGGTAACAGGGTAGGCTAACCAGACACCATTTAATTCGAGTGAAGTGTGGTGTGATAGTATAAACGCTAATGGCACCTCAACAACCCAAATGGCAATAACTAAGAAGATGGTTGGCCATAAAACTACTCCTGTAGCCCTCATCGTAGCTGAAACTGTTTGTGTATGTCCAAAAATTAAATAGCTCCAAAATGTGATATATAAATAATCCTTAGCAATTAGCACAGTATTATGTGAATCTATAAATAAAGATAGGATAGGCTCCGCAAATAAATACATGATTAAAATAATGGCGCCGCCTAAAATATAGTTAATACGCACACCTAAGAGACGAATTTTTTTGATCATTTCCGTAGAGTTTGCACCAAGAGCTTGGGCAACAAATACTGAGGTTGCAATCGCTATACTCATCGCTGGTACTTGTGCATAGCTGGCTACCTGATTAACCACACCATAGGCAGCAGTAGCATCTGAGCCATAGACATTTACAAAGCCAATAACTGCAATTTCCGCTACAGAAATTGCCACCATACTAATACTTGATGGAATCGCTAGTTTTAATAAGGAAACTAAGATGCCTTTCTTTAATTTGAAATGCTTTAAAATTGATTTGTCTAAACGCAGTAAATGCTTTGTTTTGTGCAGGTATCCTAGTAATAATAGCATCGTTACAAGATTGGATAAAACAGAAGCATAGGCAGCGCCATTTAAGCCAAACTTAGGCAGTCCTAACCAACCAAATACTAACGGAGGAAGAAATGCGATATTTAAAACTACACTGATGACTAAAAATAAAAAGGGTGTTTTTGAATCGCCAACACCGCGCATAAAGGTTGTATACACAAAATACCAAAACATAATTGGAAGTGTGAAAAATAATATTTGGGCATAACTAATGCTCTGCTCTAATATGTTGGCGGGTGTTTGCATAAAGCGTAAAATCCATTCAATGAAAAAGCCTCCGAAAATGGCAACAGCAATTGATAATATTGTCGTAAAGGCGAGGGTTACCCCGACAACCTCCTTCATTTTCTCATGATTGCCAGCTCCGTAAGTTTGCCCAACCAAAATTGAGCTCCCTGAGCCAATGCCAATCGCAAATGCCATTAAAAAGAAGAAAAATGGAAAAAATGCAGAAATTGCTGCTAGTGCATCGACACCTAAATTGCGTCCAACAATAAACATTCCAAATACCTGTCCTAATGATTGCAAGACATTCGCTAGCATAACAGGAATTAAAAAGTTGAAGAAAGATTTTTGTAGTTTTTTATCATCTTGTAGTAGCTGTTCGTTCATTATGTTATCTCCTTAAGTCATGACATTAATAGCCCATATCCTTTAAAATACGTGATAGTGTGCGTAAACGTTCTCCAATAAGTTCACCATTATCACTCAATGCTTGTTGAAAGAGCTGAATATCCTCATTAATTTGTTCATTTTCTGTGCATACTTCCACTGTCATGGCATCACCTTGTAAGCCAACACGTTTAAGTACTGGGTTGCTTTCATCATATAAATTTTCATAGCGATAAGCATCCTTAAAATAAAGCTGGGCTTCACACACTAAAATAGCGAGGTCAAGTACACGATGAAGAGGAAGTTCCTCCGATTGGCGAGACCATTTACCACCAGTATGACGCCACACCTTGGCAGAAATATCAACCTTCCCTCGATCGTTCCATTGAGCTAAGCCAAGTGATAGGCCCTGTGCATCAGTATGATAGGCAGTACGTCCATCAATATTGGCGTAGTTTTCAGCCACAATTACTGGTTTATGTTTTAAATGCGTAGGTATTTTCATTTGTTAAAACTCCTTATTCATTTATATTTAGTAATTTAGTAAATTACTGCGTTAGTAAATATAGCATTGGATAAATGATAAGTCAATTATTTATGGGGCTAAATCAATTTGAAATAAAGAAATGTAGAGAAGTCTTTAGATTTGCTTGGAGCGGTTTCAGTAGGGAAGGTATATCATAGTATTGAAAATAGAAATAAAAAAAGACAACTACCTATTGCCGGTAAATGTCTAAAAGGATTTAAAAATTTCATATGGTAAAATCCACCACGCTAACTTTAATTCTGAAAAATAAATTGTATCGATTATGAACAGTAGGTAAAGAAAAACTTCTTTACATAGTGTTGAAAAACTAAATG